>CAVIFG010000073.1:0-9073 GCA_963641955.1 Escherichia coli | reverse complement strand
CCTTCGGCATATCCAAAAGCGGCTCGACCTATTACGGCTTCGCATACGATTACCTCGAAAACATGAAAAGACTGACGGGACACAGCTATGTCTATGTCTACGGCACCCCCGAAGAGCTTTTCGAAATGCTGATGGAAAGAAAAATCGACGTAATCCCCTGCGTTACCGGGGACGAAGCCGAAATATATTCCACGGGCACATTATCCCGCAGCTCCGGCGCCTCCGCGATATCCACCACGGGGCTTTCGCTGATGACGAAATACTACGGCATATATGTCTGTCAGAATGGCAGCGCCAAGGACGTAAGCTACGGCGATATGCAGGCGCTCAGCGGCATGAGGATAGGCTACCTCGCCGAGGACGCCGACCGCTACTTCAACGAGGGCAGATTTAATTTAAGCGAAATGGACAACGCGTCCTTTGTATTGTATAACACCGAAAGCCAGATGAAAGCCGACCTCAACTCCGGAAAGCTCGGCGCGGTGGTAAAGGACTGCTTCCGCACATGGGAAAACGAACGCCTTGTTTATATGTTCTCGGACGAGGAGTGCTATTTCGCCGTGTCCGAAAGCGACGCAGACATCGCCGCCGCCCTTAACGACGCCCTCGCAAGCATCGCGATAAATGAGCCGTCCTTCAGCTCCGAGGTCTACGAAAAGAACCTCTCCCGCTACGGCGCGCAGCTTCCCGTGCTGTCCGACGCCGAAAGGGACTACCTCGAAAAGAAATCCGAAATAAACCTTGCATATAACACCGAATCCTCCGTTATCGAACAGCGCTCCGGCTCCCTCTCGGGGCTGTGCGCCGCCATGTTCGAAAAGCTCGAAAAGACCGCGGGGATAAAATTCAACATCATCCCCTGCGCAAGCCTTTCCGAGTGCATGGACATGATATCCAGCGGCGAGGCTGACGCGGCATTCGGCGGGGTGAACTTCGGCAGTATGTCGGCGTATTCCGACTGCTATGTCACCCGCCCGCTCACAAAGGCTCCCATGGCTATGGCGGGGAAGGGCAGCGTTATGCTCAACGGCTCGCTTAAAATCGCCGTGCCTTTCTACGGCGACGACATAACACAGTACGCCCGCCAGCTCTACCCCGGCGCAACATTCCTGCCCTACGAAAGCGTCCGCGCCTGCATGGAAGCGGTGGAGAACGGTCAGGCGGACATCGTCTGCGCGGGTGCATACGATATCGTTTATTTCATCAACAACGGCTATGACGACATTGCTATAACCAATGTGCTCAACGACTTCCACTGCGAGCGCTTCGCGGTAGGCCCGAAAAACTCCGCGCTGTTCACGCTGCTGGATAAGTACATGGCGCAGATGGGCACCGCGGAGGTAGTCACCGCTTCCTACGCAAGCATGGTGGCATACACCAACGAAACCAACTCCGTCGGAAGATTCGTGGATAAGTACGTCGGAATTTTCATCGCCGCAGTTGCCGTGCTGATAATCATTATCGCAGCGCTGATAGTGCTGATATTCTTCCGCGGCAGGCACACCGGCGACGTCGACCGCCTTACCGGCGGCAGGTCGAAGCGCAAGTTCATCGACGATTCGCAGCGCGCCGTCAAGAAATCCTCCCCGGAAAAATGGGCGCTTATCCTGTTTGATATCGACAAGTTCAAATTCATCAACGACCGCTACGGCTACGAAGAGGGCAACCATATGCTGGAGCGCCTTTATAAGACCGTCGGCGACCACCTTGCGGATGACGAGATATACGCCCGCATATCCGACGATAATTTCGCCCTTACGGTGCACAACGCCTCCGACAGCGAGCTTACCGCCAAAATGCAGAACATCTTCTCCGAATTCGAGCGCAGGAACGCGCTGTTCGTTAAATACTCCGTGCTGTTCAGCGCGGGAATATGCCGCCTTGGCCAGTGCTCCGAAAAGAACGGCACCGTTGATTTCAACGCCGCGCTGGACCGCTGCACCATTGCGAAAAAGACCATGAAGGGCAGACACAGCCACTCCATCGCATTCTACGACGGAAAAATACGCGACAGGGCGCTGCGCGAAAAGGATTACGAAAGCGTTATGCCCACCGCCCTCGCCGAGCATGAATTCCAGTGCTACCTCCAGCCGAAATACGGTCTTAAATCCCGCCATATCGAGGGCGCGGAAGCCCTTATCCGCTGGAACAGCAAGGAGTTCGGATTTGTATATCCCAACGACTTCATCCCGCTCAGCGAAAAGAACGGCTTCGTTGTTGAGCTGGACTTCTTCATCCTCGAGGAGGTCTGCAAGACCATGCGCCGCTGGATAGATGACGGAAAGAAGCCCGTGGTGGTTTCGGTCAACCAGTCAAGACTGCACCTCAATTACGACGACTATATCTGGCGCCTGCGCGAGATAGTCGACAAATATGAAATACCCTACGAATATATCGAGCTTGAACTGACTGAGAGCGTTTTCACCGAAAACGCCGACCTGCTGCTTAAAATAATGCAGAAACTGCACGAAATAGGCTTCAAGCTTTCCATAGACGACTTCGGCTCGGGCTATTCCTCGCTGAATATGCTCAAGGATATCCCCGCGGACGTCGTAAAGATAGACCGCGAATTCTTCAACGGCACCGTTAATTCCCAGAAGGGCAGGGCGGTCATCTCCACCGTTGTCGACCTCGCGAAGAACCTCGACATGGAGGTAATATCCGAGGGCGTTGAAACCGTCGATCAGGTCAACTTCCTCACCGAGATAGACTGCGCGATGGTGCAGGGTTACTACTTCGCAAAGCCCATGACCATCGAAGCGTTCGAGGAACTCTGGAACAAGGATCTCGAAATGCGCGCCGAAGAGGAAAAGGCAAAGGCAGAAGAAGCCGCAAACGCAGCCGAAACCGCCGATACCACGGATAACACCGAAACCAACACGGCTGACGCGACCAATACCACCACAGAAACGGAAAAGATATGACCATCCGATACACGACCATCGAAAACATACCCGCAAAGCACTTTGCTTCCGAAAACGCCCGCGTGGCGGTGCTCGCCCTGCACGGCTTCGGCGGCAGCAAGGAAAGCTATGCTATAAAGCTTCTCGCCGAGCGGCTCTGCCCGCTGGGGATAGATGTCCTCGCGCCCGACTGGGAGGCGCACGGGGAGCGCGGGCATGATTTTTCGCGGCTGTCCGTCGGCGGGTGCATTTCCGATCTGAAAACGGCGGAGCGGTTCGTCCGCGAGAATATCTCCGAGAACATCAGTGTTTTCGCGACAAGCTTCGGCGGGTTCATAACGCTTCTCCGCATGGCGGAGGGTAGTGCGCTGTACAAGCGCGCCGTGCTGCGGGTGCCTGCGGTAAATATGGCAAATTCTCTGGTGAACGCCGCTCGGCTTTCCGACCCTGACGCAACGGCGGAGAAAGCCCGGGAGCAGGGGCATTTCACCCTGCGCATGGCGGAGGAATTTCAGGTTCCGTTTTCGCTGTACGAGGAGCTTTCCGCAAACAGCTGCGTAAGAAAATGCGCGGAATGGAGCAGCGAAAAAATCTCCGTTGTCTACGCCGAAAACGACGAGCTAGTCAACAGGCGCGACACCGAGGATTTTATAAGACTGAACGACATCCCCGCGAAAATGATACGCGGCACGGGGCACCGCATGATGCAGCCCGAAAAGCTTTCCGAGGCGCTTGATTTCGCCGCGGAAAAACTGACACAGATTATTTAAGAGGTGATACGGATGACTGACGCTGTAATAAACGCGAACGAAACAGAGGATCTTCGCGCCGAGCTGAAAGCCGCCGAAGAAGAGATAAACAGGCTGAAAGTTCGCGTGAGGGCGGAGCAGCTGCGTGTAAAGATATCGTCGGAGTATTCCAACTTCGGTCTGTGGGAATACGACATCGCCGAGGATATCTGCTATCAGTACAAAAAGTTGGGCGGGCGGTATGAATCCCACCTCGACCCTATCATACACTTCCGCGATACAGTAATAAGCTGGGGCAGCGTCTACGCCGAGGATATCCCCGTGTTCAACCGCTTCTGCGACGCAATGCAGCGCGGCGACAAGGAAGTCGGCTGCGATGTGCGCTGCGTCAACGATGACTGCGACCTTGTGTGGTTCAGATACGAGGGCAGAACTGTCTACGACGACAACGGAAAGCCCATCAAAGTCGTAGGGCGCACCCTTGACGTCACCGACGAAAAGGGCGGCATCGGCGAAACAACCGACAACCGCCGCGACAAGCTGACGGGGCTTTATACCATGGATACTTTCATGGAGCTGTTCGACGAACGGAGAAGCGGCTCCAACAGATACAACAGCGCGGCGCTCATCGTCCTGCGGATAGACAAGTTCGCGGAACTGGCGCAGCACGGCGGAAAGGATTATTCCGATCTTGTCCAGAAGAACATCGGAAAGATCCTTGCGAACATCAGCGCCTGCGAGCACGACAGCATCGCCGCAAGGAAAGAGGACGGCGAGTTCGTTTTCTTCGCGAGATATACCAGCGTTGAAGCGCTGAACGACATCGCCGCGAGAATTATCTTCACCGTCAGCGATTACCCCATGGCGGGGGGAATGGTCACCGTAAGCGCAGGCATAACCATGCTGAAGCCCGACAAGAAATACCGCACCGCCTATGCAGAGGCGTTCGCGGCAATGTCCGCCGCCGAGAAAAAGGGCGGGAACGGGTATATGCACTACTCTGGCTCCATGCAGATATACAATTCCGGCTTCTCCCACGGGGATATTTCCGAAAAGGAAAGCCGCAGCCTGCTTGCCGGCGCGGAGAGGATATACGACCTTGTTTTCGGCGCGCTTTCCGACTCCGAGCGCCGCATAGGTCTTATGTGTCAGGCGTTCCGCAGCGCCGCGGAATATGTCGGCGTTACGAATGTTTCCGTATACAGCCTCGAAACCGACGGATTTTTCCGCCATATCACATACAACGCATCCGGCGAAACGGACGACGTCTGCCCCGATATACAGCAGACCTGCACCAACGAAGAACTCTCCGACGCATTCGGCGCGGAGGAAAAGCTCTGGCTGGACAAGCAGGTGCAGAACGGCGCTGTAGATGGATTTAAGCTTATAAACGGCGCTGAGTGCGCCGAGATACGCTGCGTAAAGCTCAACGGCACGGTAATGCTTTACTTCGTGTTTGCCTCCACTAGCAGGATAACGTTCCAGGAAACAGACGAGAACCTGCTTCTGCTGATAAAGAACGCGCTTTACGAAATGTATTCCATGCGCGAGCGCGACAACAGCATCATGCAGAAGCTTGCATTTGAAAGCGCCGTAAAGACCGACCACCGCCTAGAGGGCTTCACCATCGACCCCGAAACATACGAGGTGGATTATGTCGGCGAAAACGCCGCGGCGCACTACGACCTTAACCACGGCGACATCTGCTACAAAAAGGTAAGGGGCAGGGACGAGCCCTGCCGCGAATGCCCCGCGCGCAAGCTGAAAAAAGGTCAGCCCAACGCTTCCGTGGCATTCTACGACGAAACCGAGCGCCGCTGGCTGAATATAACCGCTTCGGTCAACAACGACCTCTGCGGCGGACAGCGGTATATCATAAGCATGACGGATATCAACGACTGCCTCGGCAGGATACAGAACACCGATACGCTGACGGGGCTTATCACGCTGGACGCATTCTCCGCCGAAGCCATGCGCATGACTGCAGGCGGCACCGACGGGTATTTCGTCACGGCGATAAACATTGCGGGCTTCCGCGGGATAAACGAGGACAAGGGCTACGAATTTGGCAACTCCGTGCTGATAGCCGTGGCGGATATCCTCGAGCGCTCCGCGGGGACTGGTGAGCTTGTATGCCGCTCCGAAGGCTCCCGCTTCGTAACGCTTTATAAAAACCACAGCAGCAGCGACCTTATCGTGCGCCTTAATCAGCTCCTCGCGAGCATACAGAAGCAGGTGTACGAGCGCTGCGAAACACAGATATACCTTGTTGCGGGCGTATGCAACATGGGCGAAGAGCCGCTGGGAATAATGGCTGCCCTCGACCGCGCCCTCACCGCGCAGAAAACCATAAAGAACATGGCGTATATCCACGAAAACCTCATCGCGGAATACGACAGCAAGCTTCGCAAGGATCTGCGGGAGCGCCGCTATATCGAGGAGCACATGACCGACGCCCTCGACAACGGCGAGTTCAAGGTTTATTATCAGCCCAAGGTAAGCATCGCCACCGGGAAGATAGTCGGCGCCGAAGCGCTGGTGCGCTGGATACGTCCCGACGGCGAGATAATCTCCCCGGGAAGATTCGTGCCCGTTTTCGAGGAAAACGGCTTCATCGCAGATATGGATTTCGCGATATACAGGCAGTCCATCGCGGATATCAAGCGCTGGCTGCGCAACAACATCGATGTTCCGCTGATATCCCTCAACGTAAGCCGCCACCACCTCAAGGACGATTCCTTTGCGGACAAGCTGAGCGCCCTTGTGGACAGTCTCGGCGTGCCGCATGAGAAGATAGAGCTGGAGATAACCGAGAGCCTGCTGACCGAGAACATCAACAAGCTCGTCGAGGTAATGACAAGGCTCAAGGCAACGGGCTTCCGCATTTCCGTGGACGATTTCGGCTCGGGTTATTCCTCGCTGAACCTCATCACGCTGCTGCCGTTCGATACGCTGAAGATAGACGGCGGGTTCTTCCTCAAGAACGAGCTTACCGACAAGAATAAAAAGGTAATTTCCTCCGTGGTAACGCTGGCGAAGAGCCTTAACCTCGAAACCGTATCCGAGGGCGTCGAAACCGTGGAGCAGGTGAAGTTCCTGCGCGGGCTCGGCTGCGACATGATACAGGGCTACTATTACTTCAAGCCCATGCCCTCCGCGGATTTTGAGAAGCTTATCGCCGCCGCGGGCAAGGTGGAGATCGAGAACAAGTAACATATTTTCGGGCGCAAAAAATGTGCCCGAAAAATTTTTTCAGAAAAAACGCAACATTTCGGCTTGCTTGTTTGTGTACATTACAGAACGGATAAAACATCCGCACACAAACAAGAAAGGAAATGTTAATTATGAAAAAGTATATCGCATTATTCACAATGGCAGTCATCGCCGCAGCACTTACAGGCTGCTCTTCCGACAACGCAAAGGATATCGAGGGCACAGCGGGGGATGATATCAAAAGCGTAAACCCCGTCACCTCCGATGAACCCGTCAGCCCCGCCGATAATAACGGCGAAATGGGTATTTTCGGCGTCGAAGATTTCACCGGCGACGAGGACGCAGTACTGGGCGGCGAGGATGTTCAGATACCCAATCCTCTCATCGAATACGACACCCTCACGGACGCCGAAGCAGCCGCAGGCTTTGATTTTGCAATTCCTGATGAGATAGACGGAAACGCCCCCACGACCTACATCGTTATCGACGGCTCGGGCACTCTCGAAGTAATTTACGGCGACAACGCGGTATCCATCCGCAAGGCGGCGGGCAGCGGCGATATCAGCGGCGACTACAACACCTATTCCGACACAGTAAACGCAGGTGTGGGCGATGTTTCCGCAACGCTCCGCGAAAACGACGGAAAGGTATTCTCTGCAATATGGGAGAGCGACGGATATACATACGCGCTCTACTCCGCCGACGGAATTTCCGAGGACACGGCGACCACCGCAATATCCGCGGCAAAATAATCCAACAGACAGACGGCAGGTGTAATTTATGACAGCAGCAGGAATTTACGGCTCGATATTCACACGAATTTTAGGCAGGATACGCCTTGCAATAATGAACGCCGCAGCGGCGGAGCAGCGCGAGGAGCAGGCATACGACGCGGAAGCGGACGCACAGGCGGAGCGCGTTTTCCGCCAGTACGGAAACAACATCCTGCGCTATGCGTATATGTATCTCCACAGCATGGAAGAAGCCGAGGATATCCTGCAGGAAACCATGATAAAATACCTTGACAGCCCCCGCCGCTTCAACGACGAGGGGCACGAAAAGGCATGGCTGCTGCACGTTGCGGCAAATCTCGCGAAAAACCGCCTTGCATTCGGCAAGCGCCATCCCTCCGACGAGCTGGACGAAACCCTCGCTGCGGAGCACCGCGAGGATCTTTCATTCGTGTGGGAAGCCGTAAAATCCCTGCCCGTCAAATACCGCGAGGCGATACACCTGTTTTATTACGAGGGTTTCTCCACGGCGCAGGTCGCGAAGATACTCGGCAAAAACGAATCAACAGTACGCTCCCTGCTCAAGCGCGGGCGAGAGCAGCTAAAATCTGTTCTGAAGGAGGCGTACGATTTTGAATAAATACAACGAAGCCATGGATAAGATTAAAGTCAACGAGGAAATGCACGACCGCGTTATGGCTGCGGTAAAATCCCGCCGAAAAAGACCTGCCCCGCTTTATATGAGGGTAATGCCCTTTGCAGCGTGCCTTGTTGTCGCGCTGGCGGCGGTCATCATCGTGCCGAAGCTGATGAACAGCGGCATTGATGTGTCCACAGGAACGAGCGACAACAGCGACCCGGATGTTATGGTAGGCGCTTCCGTTGATGATGACGAAGTGAACGACGAACAGAACGGCGACATGACGGCGATGTTTGCCCCCGAGGAATGCGCTTCTGCCGAGGAGCTTTCGCAGTCGATAGGGTTTGAATTCACCGACCCGACTTTGCTTCCGTTCGAGGTGGAGAACGCGGAATATTACAACCTGTTCAACAACATCGCCGAAGCAACCTACAGCGGCGGGGATATGACCGTATGCTACAGGAAATCCGTCGGGACGGAGGATAATTCGGGAGATTTCGAGGAATATCCCGATGTCGTGACCGAGGAGATGAACGGGCGCTCCGTAACGCTGAAAGGCGCCGACGGGGAATATATTCTTGCCGTATGGACGGACGGGGAATATTCCTATTCTATGCTTATGTCGCAGGGGCTTGGCGTGGAGCAATGGCGCGGAATTTTAGGCTGACAGTTTCATTTTTCTCCCTTTTTTATATATTAATTATGCGGCGGGGCTGTATTTACAGTCCCGCCACTATTTGTAACATTTCACAATTTCACATGTATTATTTTTACATTAAAAACTATTGACATTTATTTAGGTACATGATATAATTCAATCAGCGAACAATATAACAT
>CAVIFG010000072.1:0-9132 GCA_963641955.1 Escherichia coli | reverse complement strand
CGCTGCTGCCGTCCGCGTTTCACCGTCCCGCGGCTCTCTGTACGGCAGGCCTGCGCCTACTCTGACTGCTTCAATGCCTTTATACATATTCTTTATTATATACTATATTCAAATTTTTTTCAAGTGGTTACACCAAATTTTCAGAATTTAAAATTTATTTGTAAATTCGGGCAGATTTCGCCGAGTTGATATGTTATAATTACAGAAGGCCAAAAACAACCGCGAAAGGAAGGGATCACGGTGTTCAGAATAACACAGGAAAATGCGTCCGATGTTTTCAGGCGGTACGCAAACATGGTTTACAGGATAGCGATAGGCATTGTACGCAGTCCCGAGGAAGCGGAGGATGTCATTATGGAGTGCTTCTCCGCCGCCATCGACCATGAGGACTTCAACGACGAACAGCATTTCAAGCACTGGCTCATCCGTGCAGCCGAGCACAGGGCGCTGAATGTTGTCAAATCCGCGCGGATACAGCGCAGCGTTCCGCTGGACGACGCGGAAAACACCCTGTCCTCGCAGGACAAGGAAGCAAACGAACTGCTAAACACCATAATGCGCCTGCCCGACATGATAAAAACGGTGATATATATGTTCTATTACGAGAATATGCCCGCCGCCGAGATCGCGGAGGCTCTCGAGATAACCGAAAACACTGTTTACAAACGGCTGGCGCGTGGAAGAAAGATGCTCAGACTTGATCTGAAGGAGGAGTTGATATGACCGAAAAGGATATCAGAAAAATGTACGAAAATGTATCGCTCTCCGAGGAAAAGCTCGCGGAGCTGGAAAAGAAGCTGCTCAAGCGCTTTGAAAACAAGGAAGGCGCGCTCGACGACGACCTCATCCGCCTTAGTCAGATAGGCGAAAAGCCCAAGAAGAACAGCCGCAGGAAGTACATCATCAGCGCCTGCTCCGCAGCGGCGGCGGTGGTCATCATGGCTTCCGTAATAACCCTCGCGTACAATTCGGGAATGTTCGGGAAAATCGAAACCGTATCCGATGATACATCCCAGCAGACGTCCGTAAGCACCCCAGATACGAACACTTCCCTGCTAAACCCGAACGACTTCATCATCACCAAGGAACTTCTCCCCGAATACCCCAACAAGGGCGTGTACGACGTGGCGGGCGGGGCAGGCAGAGTTGACGAAACGGCGTTCTACGATAAATGCGCCGACGACCTCGCAAACAAGACGATAGGAAGCACCGTTATCATCGCGGAACTTACCATCGACACCTGCACCGCCGACGCCGAAAACGACGTCACGGTCTATGACGCGATCATCGGCAGGACATACTACAATACGCTCGGCATTAATACCGATGGGCGTTCTATAAAGCTCACCCTCGACGGCTGCGATGGCGGCACGATATTAAGCGGCTGCCCGCCTTATTACGAGGGCGACAGGATAATTGCCGCGCTCCGCTATACCAAGACTGGCTACACTCTTTCCGCAGCGTATACCCTCGCGGATATAATAACCGTAAACGGCACGGATTTTGCCGCGGTGAGAAGCAGCCAGCTTTCAAACCTGTTCATAAAGGACTACGCAGATGGCGACACGATAGAATATACCACCACCATGATACTCAATCCCGTTACCTACTACGCTGTTTACGAAATGAACGAGTACGGAAACTACCTTACCTCCAAGAAAGAATCCACCGAAACAGAAGTCAAACTCGAGGGCAGCTTCGACCCCGCAGCGCTTGATTTCGGACATGACAGCAATGCAATGAAACTGCTTGATGAAGCTTTCTGCGGATACTGGCACGACCTCGCCATCGGCTACTTTAACGACGACAATATGTTCGGACAGAACAACGACACATTCTTCGGCGGAGTTGCGGAGGACGAAAACGCGTTCTATCTCAAGCGCAGAGTAAGGGACAGCGATTCCTACTATATTTACGCCATTATCAAAGACAAACCTGACACTGTCTATCTTTATCAGACCGACGGCAGCAGCGCGGTTCCTTTCTCCGAATACAGCGAAAGATTCTTTGCCACCGACATAAACATTCTCGCCCAGCAGGATGATTTCTCTGGTACACCCTCTACCGCCAACGGCGCCGTCGCCTGCAATCAGTTCGGTATGGTGAAAGTCATTGCGGGTTACAACGACGATGATCTGTATGATATGTTCTTCGACCTGCTTGAAAATGGCAGCACCGAATGCTACGGCAAGACATGGAAGCGCGCGGTAGGAGGATACAAGTCCCTCGGCTACAGGAGCGAAAGCATTATCCTTAACGCTGTGGAGCCCGACAGGCTGGTCGTTTCGATAAGAATGTACGACGCTGCCGCGGCGGAGCATATACCTGATATCGGCGAGGAATTCAACCTTGAGGATTCGGCAAGGTATTTCCGCGCGGAATTTACAAAGCAGGACGGAAAATTCAGCTATACCCTCACGCCGTGCAGCGGAGAAACCACCGACCTCGAGCACTTCTTCTCCCCGCTGGAATCCACGGAGAATTACCCCGTCACCGCCGCATCGGCTTCTGGCATAGACGGCATAACCGTGAACTATTACCCCGTACAGCGTGACGGCACAACGGAAATCTACGCGGTGCGCAGACTCGGCACAGACCCAGATTCCATATGCGAGATATACTACCGCGACCCCGCCTGCGACGAATATATCCACATCAAAGACGAATATACTTACATCGGCGACGGATATTCGCCCTCGCTTCTCACGACCTCCGACGGTACTGTCTACTGCTTTAGCAGCAACGATGACAAAACGTATGTTTCACGCCTGATAGGCGGCAATGTTGTGGCAGGCTGCAGAATTGATCAGCCCTTCCTCACTGGTGCGGAGCTGTACGAAAGCGGCGCTTATCTCATCGCAAAGGTAAACGCAGACTCTGATGACAAGTGGTTGGTATTCGACAAGCAAAGCCTTGACCACCCCGAATTCTACCGCGAAAACGAGCTGCGCTTCACCGACGACGGCTTTGTCACCGAAAAGGACGGCAAGACAGTCCTTCACGACATAGCGGGGCAGGATTTCGACGGCGCGCTGCTGAGCCTGTACTCACGCTATAAATATACATGGGAGTCTCTCACGACAAGGAGAATGAACGTTACCGGAAAATCCGAAGAATACGACTTCGACACGGAATGGGGCACCCTCTGCGAACCCGCCGACCCGGAATGGCGCACGCGTGCCCTGCTGCTGAACTCCCTCAGGGAAACCTACACCGAAAAGGCGGCCGAAGAAGCGCTCGACACCATCCTTGCCGACGGCGCCGCGATGGTCGAGCAGGGCTACGGACTCTACGCAAAGCAGCCGAGCAAATTCAATGAGCTTAACGGCACAGTCACCCTTGAAAGCGCCGAGCTTTCAGCCGACGGAAACAGCGCGGTACTCAACCTTAAAATTGAATACAAGTGCATGACATATCTTTACGGCAGCGGCGAATACGACCCCAATTTTGAATACTACTCCATCAACGCCGTAAAGACCGAAAACGGCTGGCGCCTTGACAGGTTCTACTCGCCCATAAGCGATACCGATTTCAGCAAGTGCACCTGATGCCTCTGCGATAAAGCCGTCCATATACGCCGCAATTCACGCCTTTCCAAAGTTCTCCCTCAACGGCTTATCAATATAAAACTGCCCCGATACGCTCTGCGCGTACCGGGGCAGCACTATTTATGAAATGAGTTAAGCTTTCATGCGCTTTTTGTAGTCCGCCTTGATCTGCTCGAGGGCAACGGCGTCCTGCTTGCGCTTTTCGCGCGCCTGGTCCTGTATCTGCTGAACCTCGTCGATACCGCTGACGATGGTCTGCCATGTCTGCTGGAGGGTTTCCACCTTGATGGAGGAATTCGCCGACATCGCCGCAACCATCTTGGACTGCTCTACGGTGTTCTGCGCGTTCTTGATAAGAAGCTCGTTGGTCTTTTCATCAAGCGCCTTGAGGGACTCCGCCTGAATGCGCTGGCGCTTCAGCATTATCGCCTGCGCAAGGGACTGCTTGAAAACAGGCATCGTGATGATGAACGCGGAGTTTATCTTTCTTACAAGATTGAGGTTGGAATACTCCATGGTCTTGAGCATAGGCACGGTCTGTAGCGCTACATTCTCTGCGACCTTGAGATCCATTACGCGCTGGTCAAGTATCTCGCGCATCTGCTGGAGGTTGGAAAGATCCATGCGGATGGTGCCGTCGTCGGGGTTTTCGGCTACCTTTGCCTGATATTCCTCGATGAACGCGTCGAGCTCCTTAACGCCCTGCTCGCCCGCCATGATATACTTTACAAGCTGCTGATAATACCCGAGGTTAGCCTCGTACATGGTGTCAAGCTTGGTGTTTGCCTGCTCGATCTCGGTTTCGTACTGCTTGAGCTGAACGTAGATACGGTCTATCTCCTTGCCCATGGTGTCGTACTTGCTGAGTATCTTTTCAAGCTTCTTCTTGAGATTGCCGAAAAGGCCGGGCTTTTCATCCTGAAGCTCCTTGATATCAAACTGATCCATGATAGCGGCAAGGTTTTTCAGCATAACGCCTGTATCGTTTATCTGCTGAATGCTCATGGAATTGAGCACCTGATCGGATGCCTGCGATATCTGCTCTGCGGCGTCCGCGCCGAACTTTACGATGGTGGAGCTGTCGTTTACGTTAATCGTGGAAACGAGCTGGTCTATCTCCTCGCTGGTCGCAAGCTGCTGCTTGATCTCATCGGTCTTTACGACGATGTTGAAATTCTTCGCTTCCTCGATCTTTGCGTCGAGAGTTGCAGCCTGAGTATCCGTAACGACTGTGCCTGTGGTTTCGACTTCCTTGGCAGCCTGCGCCGCTGCGCCGGGTGTAAACTGTAATCCCATAGTATTTTATCCTTTCCTGAACAGCTTACCGAAAAATCCGCTGCTCTTTTCCTCGGAGGGTATTTTTAATTTCGGCACCTCCATATTGTACAAAAACTGATCCATGATGTGCTCCTCGAAAGCGTCGCTTTTCACGAAGGTTTCGATGTTCTTGTAACCCGTTGGGGTGTAGATCAGCACATCAAATCCGATAAGGCTGCACAGCACCGTCTGCACGCATTCCTCCAGCGTGAATGTATCCTCAACGGTGTCAATATATATCAGCTTTGGAATCTGCCGCGTAAAATCGAACCGCTGAACAAGCTGCAGAAACTCCTTGCCCATGCCAAGTCCGAAATGGATAACGCTGCACATCAGCTCGTCGCCCTCTAGTTTCAGAAAGCCGCTGGACGCCGTTTCCTGAAGCTTGTAAATCAGCATATCCTGCAATCTGTCGGGCATGAAGCTGTATTTGTTCAGCGTGCTTGCTTTCAGCCTTTCCGCGTCTATCTCGCCGTTGCGGTAGAAGCTGCGGTAAGCCGAGAGGTCAAGCGAGCTGTTCTGCTGTGCGCCCTGTTTCTTGATTTTGAGTATCGTATCGGGTGTAAGGCGCGAGCGCACCTCGTCCCAGTATTTCCCGACATCCCCGCCGCTGACTCCGCTTATCTTCGCGAAGATATTCGGCACCGAAACAAGGTTTCCAGCGGTGGAAAATCCCGTTCTGAACCGCGCTTCCTCTTTCCAGAGAATGCCTATCTCCTCGTAGGTCGTTTTAAGCGTGAGGGACTGGCTGTTCGGGAACTGAAAGTTTCTGTATATCCCCGTGTCGCCGCCGTAAAGCATTGTGTCAAGGTCGCGCTCGGCGCTGTATGCAACGGTCGCCATCTTCATCTTCATCGGCTTGTCGGGGTAGCTTCCGCTTTCCTTGGACTGCGGGAGCTGGAATATCTGCATACGCCCGTCGGGATTTCTCGCGACGGTCATATCAAGCATCTGCTTGTTCGGGGTGATATATACGGTGTCGAAGCCGCTGCGGGACATGAAATTAAGGAAATACAGCTCCGACTGCGAGATATCGCCGTAGTAAAGTATAACGGGGATATCCTCATACCGCACCGCGTATTTTCTCGCCTGCGTGCAGCGGTACAGCCATGTTATGAATTTGCTGCCGTAATTGAATACCACGGTCTGGTTACCCGTGTTGAGTTCATTCAGAAGCTCCCGCAGCGCGTTCTGCGCAAGCGCAGTGCGCACGGGGTCGCCGCCAAGATTTATCAGCAGCGCCAGCGCGTCTATCATATCCGCAGTGCTTGTGCGTGGCACGGAGCCGAGCGCCCGCACCTCGTCCGCATCGGGATTGCTGAGCGGCTTTTCAATAAAAATAAGCTGCTTTTTCAGCCCCGCGAAGCTCTCCTTGAACTTCACCAGCATATTCGTATAAACCGCCTCTTCATCGTAGCCGATGAGCGCGGCGGAATACACAGGGATATCTCCGTCCTCGGTGAAAACTCCCCCGGAGGATATAACGCGGGTCTTTCTGTCCTTCAGAAAATCCTCGAAAATACCCGCAGCGGTGGTGTCAAGGCGTTTTACCTTGTCCTTTACCTGCTCCCCTGCGGAGCGCATATCCGCAAGCCTTGCTTCCTTGGAGAGGTCTATGTTGGCATAATCCACCTGCAAAGGCGCGGTGTTTCTGCCCGATTTTACCGTTATCTTATCCCTGAACACGAATTTCTCGAAATCGCCGTCCTGCCCGTAGCTTACAAGGCTTATTTCCGCCCCGGCAAGGTTCAGCATATACAGCAGGTACAGTTCTTTAAGCCCCGCGCCGCCGATAAACAGAACGTTCTTCGGTTTTACCGCGAGATATTTTATCAGCCAGCAGAGTATAACGAAATAGGTGTTTTTCCTGTTTGCGCCGCATTCGTTGACCGCCCGCAGTATCACCTCGGAAATCGCGGCGCTGTCGCAGGTGATGTTCGCCTTGCGGAGCCATGCGTCAAGCCCCAGCTTTATCGCCGCGGCGTTGTCAAAGCCCGCCGCAGTATATTCCACGGCGGCGGTTATCTCCCCCGTAGATGGCAGCGGCAGCTTGTCCCTGAAGAACAGTCCGTTTTTCTGTGCCGAAACAAATTTATTTATCAGGAAACTGCGGAATATATCGGGGCTGTCGTAGCCCGTATATCTCGTAAATCCTTGGGGTAATGCCATTTTTCAGACCATCCTTTTTATTCAACTTCGATGCCGTAGCGGTTGCACATCCGCGCCATTCCGTCGCGATATCCCGAGCCTACGGCGGACAGCTTCCACTCGCCCTTGTAGCGGTATATTTCCACCGCCACCACCGTGGTTTCGTCCGCAAGGCCGTCCATAACGAACGATATGCGCTCGCGGCCGCCCGCGCTTATCGATATCCTTGGTGCGCGCACGCGGGAGAAATTCTTGCTCCTGTCCCCCGCATAGACGGAGTATGCTATCGTCATTTTCTGAACGCGGTAGTCGGTCTTTTCGAGGTCAATCTCGAGATGTCCGTCGGCTGGGAAATATTTCACCTCGCCGTGCTCGGAGGTTTCGTTTCCGAAAAATATCAGACCACTGTCGCCGAAAGAACGCTCGTTTCCGTCCAGCATGAAAAGGTACGGGTCGATGTCGATATCCTGCGGCTTGGTGCAGGAAAACGATACGGTGCATTTGTTCCCGACGTACTGATACAGCGCCACGCGCTGACCGCGCTTCATCTCAAGCAGCGGCATATCGCACGCGGGAGCCGACTGCGGCACCGAAACGATATCCGTGTACGCCGCGGCAGAATGCGCATTGTTCTGCGCGCCTGCTGAGATATGCTCCTCCGCACCGCGCTCGGGCGCGGTGAAAACACGCAGCATCTCCGCCCTCGGGACATCCGTGCGGGGTCTGCCGGTGAGATAAATGCGGCGGGTGAACCGCGTTTTCAGCAGCACCTCGGCGTACAGAAACATCTGCGTGCCTATGCCGCTTACGGTAACGGTGACTTCGCTCCTGCCCGCGGGGATATGCTTCGGCGAAAACGCCACACCCTGCGTGCTGCATTCGATATCCGCCGCCACGGGAACGTTTATCGTCATGAGATATGTATTCTCCGCGTCCGCGGCGAATGCGCCCAGATCCAGCGTGCGCGGGATATCGAAATACCCGTCCTCGCCGCCAAATCCCTGCACCCCGCCAAACACCTCGACATCCCGCACATCTGCGGGGAACCTTGCCTTTATGGCGGGGTTATGCACGTCGTCCTCGGTGAGTTCCACGCGCAGCCCCTCTATCGTCACTGACGGCGAGGTTATCTCGATTATGCTGCCCCGCTTTGCCCATAACGTAGTGTTCTTTCCCGCGAGATGAAGCGGTTTCGTGATATATACAGGCCCCTCGAACTCCCCCGACGGAAGCATTGCCGTGCCGCCGCGGGGAGTGCGTTCTATAAGGTCATTTATGTTTTCAGCCATTGCCGCCTCCCGCAGAAAAATCCGGAATTATTAAACGTTGACGCCGTATGTGCGGCAGAGCGCCTCAAGGCCGCCCTGATATCCCGCGGCAACTGCGTTGAACTTCCAGTCGCCGTTGTATCTGTATATCTCGCATACAACCAGCGCGGTTTCGATGGAGAATTCCTCAACGAGGTCGAAGCGGAGAACTTCCTCGCCGTTGACATCATCGGGGTTGTCTATCTTTACAACGCGGACGTAGGAATTGGATACCTGTCCGAAATTCTGTCTTTTCTGCTGTGCTTCAAATATGGTTACGGTAACGGCGATCTTCTCGATCTCGGGGGGGATCTTTGTGAAGTCGATGATGATCGCTTCGTCGTCGCCTTCGCCCTCGCCTGTTCTGTTGTCGCCGGTGTGAACTACCGCGCCGTCGCGGGCGGTAAGGTTATTATAGAAAACGAAATCTTCATCTCTCAGCACCTTGCCGTTTGCGCCGAGAAGGAACACGCACGCGTCGAGGTCGAAATCCTGACCGCCGTCATAGCGGTTGGTATCCCAGCCGAGGCCTATTCTTGCGAGAGTTACGGACTTGTCCAGACTTACGCGCTGACCCTTAGAAAGATTTACTGCCATTTTATTTTCCTCCTTGATTTTATCAATGGGAGTATCGGCGGACGCGCCGCCGACGCTCGCTTAAATGTTGATTACTTCTTTTCTGCCGAGTTTACTATCGCCTTTCTTATAAGGTCGATGGGAATGATGGAGATTGCCATTACCAGTATAAGCAGCCATTCCGTAAGGTTAAGGCCGTAGCCGCTGAGGATGGCGCCGCCGAGGTAGGTCATGAG
>CAVIFG010000071.1:8685-9167 GCA_963641955.1 Escherichia coli | reverse complement strand
GCCTGTGCATTTCAACGCAGGTGGGGTGCAAGATGGGCTGCCGCTTCTGCGCTTCGACCATCGCGGGCTTCGTGCGCAATCTCGAGCCGTCGGAAATGCTGCTCCAGATATACGAAACGGAGCGCGACAGCGGGCGTCATGTCGACAGCATTGTGCTTATGGGCATAGGCGAGCCGCTGGATAATTTTGATAACGTGATGAAGTTCCTGTCGCTGCTCAACAGTGACGGCGATGGCATGAGCCTGCGGCATATCTCGCTTTCGACCTGCGGCGTCGTTGACAAGATATACAAGCTCGCTGAGCTTAAAATGGGACTTACGCTGTCCATATCGCTGCACGCGGCGACGGACGAAAAGCGCAGCTCCATCATGCCGATAAACAAAAGGTTCAACCTAGAGCAGCTTATGACGGCGTGCCGCGATTATTTCAAGAAAACAGGCAGGCGCATAAGCTTTGAATACTCCCTCATCGAGGGCGTGAAC
>CAVIFG010000071.1:0-8580 GCA_963641955.1 Escherichia coli | reverse complement strand
CCGTTGACGTGATATCCCGCCGCATAAAAGAAAGCCTTTCCCCGATGATGAACCGCAATTCCATACGCAACCTGCTGATAACCGCAGCGGTGGCTGCAAACAGCATCGTGTGGGAAACCGCGAAGGAGCACTCCCACGAAGTAATGGGAACCACCTGCGTTGCGGCGGTGGTGCTCGGCACGACGGCTTACATCATAAACATCGGCGACAGCCGCGCGTATCACCTCTTCACATCCGAGGAGGACGAGTGCATCCGTCAGATAACCAAGGATCACTCCCATGTGCGCGAACTTGTCGACCGCGGCGAGATAACCGAGGAGCAGGCAAAGGTGCACCCGAAGCGCAGCAAGATAACAAAGGCCATAGGCGCGGACAGCTCCGTCACCCCGGATTATTTCGAGCTAGAGATGAACGAGGGGGATATGCTGCTGCTGTGCTCTGACGGGCTTTCGGCATACGGCGACGATCTCGATATACTCGACATCTGCTTCGACGAGCCGCACGATATCTGCTGCGAAAAGCTTGTGGACTACGCCAACGGCAACGGCGGCCACGACAATGTTTCCGTGGCGCTGATAACGCTGTAAAGAGTTACAGAACGGTTTCAGCGGGCGTGAAATTATTTACAATTCAATTACAGTTTGGGAATTGTTATTGACTTTTAGCACAAATCGTGTTATTATTTTTACTGGAGAAGCCCTGCGTTTTCTGCGCAGATCTTATATAATACGTTTATTTATTTCGCGCTGCCATACGGCGCGGGGGCGTTTGCCCGGTATATAATGTATGGAGAAATGGCGGATAATACATGGACAAAAATATCGGAAAAAAGCTCGACGGAAGATATGAGCTGCTTGAGCTCATCGGCGTCGGCGGAATGGCGGATATTTACCGTGCCAGAGATATCCAGGAGGATCGTATCGTCGCGGTAAAGATACTCAAGACCGAGTTTGCGGGCAGCGATGAATTCCTGCGCCGCTTCCGCAATGAAAGCAAGGCTATCGCGCTGCTTTCCCACCCGAATATCGTGAAAATATACGATGTCGGTTTTACGGATAAGGTTCAGTTCATCGTAATGGAATATGTCGACGGCATAACCCTTACCGATTACATCGAGCAGCAGGGCGTGCTGAAATGGCGCGACGCTGTTCACTTCACGATACAGATACTCCGCGCGCTTCAGCACGCGCATGACAGGGGCATCGTCCACCGCGACGTGAAGAGCTCCAACATAATGCTCCTGCGGGACGGCACGATAAAGGTCATGGATTTCGGCATCGCTCGCTTCAACCGTGAGAACAACAAGACCGTTTCCGAAAAGACCATCGGCTCCGTACATTACATCAGCCCCGAGCAGGCCCGCGGCGATATCACCGACGAACGCAGCGACATCTATTCCGTAGGCGTCGCGCTGTATGAAATGCTTACGGGCAAAAAGCCCTTCGACGGCGACACACCCGTTGCCATCGCTCTGAAGCATATGCAGAGCACCCCGAAGAAACCCACCGAGCTTAACGAAACTATCCCCGAGGGACTGGAGCAGATAGTTCTCCGCGCAATGCAGAAGGAGCCCTATCAGCGCTATCAGACCGCGGGTGAGATGATAAAGGATCTCGAGGATTTTAAGAAAAATCCCAGCATTATCTTTGATTATAAGTATAACTCCACCGACGGCTCCACAAAATATTTCGACAGACCCGTTCCCGCCGCAGAGCAGGAGCGCGTGCGCAGGAAGAAGATCGAGCCGGAGGAGGATGACTACGACGATCCCGACGAGGACGACGATGATTACGACGATGACGATGACGACGACGAGTACGCAGAGCGCCGCTCGCCGCTGATACCCATTCTGTTCGCAGTGGGAACAGCATTCATCATCGCGACGGTATTCCTTGTTCTCACACTTGTTTCCACAAGGCTCAACAAGACCGACAGCGACATCAAGGACGTCCTCGGCATAAGCGACAGCTCCGATGTCAGCGTTACGGACAGCGACGAGTTCATCATGCCGAACCTTGTCGGACTTTCGTGGGAGGACGCGCTTTCCAAGTATTCTTCCTACCTTGATCTTCAGGCGCAGCAGGAATGGTCCACCTACACCAAGGACGAGATATTCGATCAGGATCTTGCCGAGGGACGCAAGGTCAAGGTCGGCGCTTCCGTTACCGTTAAGGTAAGCATGGGCATAAAGCAGATCGAAATTCAGGACCTTTCCAACCGCACCCGCGACGCCGCCGAGCGTCAGCTCAAGAAGGACGGCTTCGTGGTTTCCAGCACATTTGAGGAGAACGACGAAGTTTCCAAGGATTATGTTGTAAGAACTATCCCCGAGGCGCACGAGATGGCTCCGCAGGGCTCTACGGTAATCCTTGTTGTCAGCCTTGGCGCAACGGACACTCCCGTTTATGTTCCCAAGCTCACAGGTATGCCTGTCGAAACAGCACTGAAGCGCTGCGACGAGTATCACCTTGTTCCCAAGGTAGATTATGTTGCCAGCGAAGAGGAAAAGGGCACTGTCCTTGAGCAGAACCTTGAGCCCAACTCCGTTGTTGACAGGGAAACCGAGATAATCCTCAAGGTAAGCTCCGGTGAGATACCCGAGGCTGAGAAGAACATCACCATCACGCTTCCGAAGAAGGCAGAGGGCGAGTTCGAATTCAGATACTACATCGACGGCGTTCTTGACGACGAAGCCACCGAAACCCGCGACATCGGTCTTTCCGCAAGCAAGACCATCAAGTACACCGTAGTCGGCAAGTCCGGCGAAACCAAGCAGCTCGCGGTTAAGGTAACATCCGTTGAAACCGGCAGAACAGACACCTATATCGTCGTAAACGTTGAGTTTACCGATGACAAGATAACAGCCTCCGAGGAATCCAAGAACAGCGCGGTATTCACCGAGCTGCTCGCGGACGCTCCCGTAACATCCGGCGACAGCAGCGAAACCACAGAACCCGATACTGCCGAAACAAGTGATGTTTCCGAGCCGACATCTGACACATCTGAGCCCGATGGCGAGGTATCCGACCCGACGGGCGGAATCCCCGTAGACTGAGAATAAACGGAGGGATCTTTATTTCATCCGAAACCTTTGACGGAAAAATAATAAAGGCGGTTGGGGGTATCTACTATGTAGATGCCCTCAGCGGCATATATGCGGGGGATGTCGTAAAGTGCACCGCCCGCGGAATATTCAGGCTGGACGGTATCAGCCCCTGCGCGGGGGATAACGTCACCGTCGTTGCGGAAAACAGCGCTGAGCCTGTCATCACAAAAATACACGAGCGCAGGAATTACCTCGTGCGCCCGCCCCTCGCAAATCTTGACGGGATAGTTTTCGTGAATTCCTGCGTGGAGCCTGCGCCAAACCGCTTCATCCTCGATAAGCTTGTTGCCATTTCGGACAGCAAGGGGATAGAGCCGCTGATAGTTTTCACAAAAACTGATATAGGCGCCGCGGGGGAGCTTCCCGAGCTTTACGGAAGCATAGGCATAAAGGTTTGCTCGGTGGATAACACCACGGGCAGCGGCGCGGAAGAGGTGCGCGATTTTATCCAAGGAAAAACCACCGCGTTTATCGGAAACTCGGGCGTTGGCAAATCAAGCTTGATGAACGTGCTGTTTCCGCACCTTTCGCTCGAAACCGCGCATATCAGCCGAAAACTCGGCAGAGGGCGCCATACCACGCGGCAGGTTGAAATGTACCGTCTTGAGGGCGGCTACGTTGCGGATACGCCTGGATTTTCCACTGTGGATACCGAGCGCTACTGCCGTATCCCGAAGGAAGAACTCGACGGAGCATTCCGCGAATTTGCAGAGTATTCGGGGAAATGTATGTTCGCCGACTGCGCGCATATCAAGGAGAAAGGCTGCGCCGTCCGCGAGGCGGTCGACGGCGGAAAGATAGCCCGCTCGCGCTATGACAGCTACCTGCGTATGTACGAGGAAGCGGCAAAAATAAACGACTGGGAGCGCCCGAAATAACGCGCGGAGGTATTGCATGGGCAGAAAAGTTTGTTCTATAATCTGCGGAGCGCCGAACGGAAAAATCGCCGCGGAGGATATCGAGGGGCTTGTAATTGCGGCGGACAGAGGGCTTGAATATGCCCTCGCCGCAGGTATAACCCCGGATATTGTCGTGGGTGATTTCGATAGTTCTCACATAAACGCCCCTGAGGGGATAGAATGCATACGCGTGTCCCCGATAAAGGACGACACCGACGCGCAGCTTGCCGCGGATACCGCGATAGAGCGCGGCTGCGATGAACTGCGGTTTTTCTGCGCCCTAGGCGGCAGGCTCGACCACACCGTCGCGAATATCCAGATGATGTACGGGCTTATGCTGCGCGGCGTGAAGTCTGCGCTGTACGGCGCAGGTGAAAAGGCGTATCTTCTTTCGGGAGGAAGCGTCGAGGTGTCGCGGTTCAAGGGGTATCTTTCGGTGTTTTCGTATGGCGAGCATATCGTTGTAAGCGAAGCTGGCACAAAGTATCCGCTGGATCATCACACTATTACGAACAGCTTCCCGCTGGGCGTCAGCAACGAGGTCGCGGAGGAAACGGCGGTCGTGACGGTGCACGAGGGCACGGCGCTTATCATTGAGCATATCGGGATGGAATAAATTCAAATACTCAGATGGGACGGTTTTATGCCGTCCCATCAGGCTGTCGAAAAACATTAAATTTCCGCGTAGCGTATTGGTTTTCGCTTCCTTTTGACACAAAAGGAAGCGGGGGTGTGGGGGCAGAGCCCCCGCCACTCGGCGCGATAGCGCCATTTTCGCGTTCAAGGCGCTAAAGGGGTGTGGGGGAAAACAAGAGTTTTCCCCCACAGTTTATTGCAAATTTTCTGCCGTTTTAGCTTTTTCGACAGACTAATGGGACGGTTTTATGCCGTCCCATTTTTTGTTCTTAATCGGACAGCCCCCGCATACAATTAACCATGGACGAACGGAGGTCTGTATGATAACCATAAAAAATCGGGAAATACCGCTGAAAACCGCGGCGGCGAAAATACACATTCCGTCGGGCATGGTGGATATCGCGGAGATAAGGCTTCGCGCGGGCAGGCGTGCGGCGGCGGTCACCGTTTCGGGGAAAATCACCCCCTGCTCCGAGCCTTTCAGCGAAAAGGACATCGCGGACTGCTTTGCGGAGCTGTGCCGATACTCCGTGCACAGTTATTCCAACGAAATTGCCGAGGGGTTCATAACCCTCGACGGCGGGCACCGCGTCGGATTATGCGGCACGGCTGTAATTAATGGCGGGAAATTGTCCTCTGTAAAGGATATTTCCTCGCTGAATATCAGAATAGCGCACGAAGTCAAGGGTTGCGCCGAGGAGATATACGAGCGCTTCTTTTCGGACGGGCTTCGTTCCCTCATTCTCGCGGGCAGACCCATGAGCGGGAAAACCACCATCCTCCGCGACCTCTCGCGCATTCTCGGGCGGGAGCACCGCGTGGCGCTGATAGACAGCAGAAACGAGCTTTCCGCCTCGGTGCACGGGCTGCCGTCGCTGGATATCGGAGAGAACACCGACGTGCTGTGCGGCTACCCGAAATCCGAGGGAATAATGACCGCCCTGCGCTCCCTCAGCCCAGAAATAATCATCTGCGATGAAATAGGCGACGACTACGAAGCCGTGGAGCAGTGCCTTTTCTGCGGGGTGAAGCTTGTCGCAGCGGCGCACGCGGGGAGCCTTTCGGAGCTTTCGCGCAGGCACGGAACGGACAGGCTGCTGCCGCTGTTCGACTGCGCGGCGGTGATAGGCGGCGGGGGAAAACTTACGGAAAGCAGGCTGAACCGATGAGAACGCTCGCGGCTGCGGCGGCGTTCGCGCTGTGTGTTATCGCGGGACTGCGCAAAAGCGCTGCATTGAAGCGCCGCGCGGAATTACTTGCGGAACTGCGCACAATGCTGCGGATATTCTCCATCGAAATACGCTGCTGCGCCTTAACGCTGGAGGAACTCTGCGAAAGGGCTGACGGGAAATTCGGTGAACTCCTGCGCGCCGCCCGCGAAAGCTGCGATGATATTCGCGCGGCGTGGGATATCGCCTGCTCCGAAATGACACGCAGCGGCTATTCCCGCGAGGAAGCGGAGCTTATGCGGAGCCTTGGCAGGGAACTCGGAACCAGCGACTGCGCGGGTCAGGAGCAGCTTCTCGAACTGTATTTCGAACGTATTTCCGCGCTGTACGAAACGGCTTCGGCGGACAACGGAAAAAAGGCGCGGCTGTTTCGCTCCGTGGGATTTCTTTGCGGGGCGGGTGCGGCGGTACTGCTGATATAAAATAACGGGGCGTGACAAATGGATATTGAACTGCTGTTTAAAATAGCCGCGGTGGGAATTATCGTTGCGGTGCTGAACCAGATACTCAAAAAAACCGACCACGACGAGCAGGCGATGATGCTCACGGTGGCGGGGCTTATCATCGTACTGATGATGATAGTCCCCGCCATAGACGACCTGTTCTCCACGATAAAATCCGTGTTCGGGCTGTGGTGACGATATGGACATTGTTTCGCTTGCGGGGGTCGGGATAATTTCCGCGGTGCTGTGCGTTATCATCCGCCAGCACAGACCCGACGCAGCCCTCGGCGTCAGCATTGCCTGCGGGATACTCGTGCTGGCGGCGGTGATGAAAATGCTCGCACCGTCGGTGGAGGTGCTCTCCGCTCTTGCGGACAGGGCGGGGATAAGCGGGGAATTTGCGGCGGTGCTGCTTAAAGCTCTCGCGATTTGCTATATAACGCAGCTATCCGCCGACGCCTGCCGCGACGCGGGCGAGGGCGCCATCGCCGCAAAGCTTGAGCTTGCAGGTCGGGCGGCGCTGGTGCTGATAACTCTCCCGGTTTTTACAGTCCTAGCGGATGAGATAACAAAGCTCCTCGGAGCATAACGAAAAGGAAACGAAAATGCCGAAAATTATTTCTGCAATTATCGCCGCGGTGATATTTTTCCTTGCGGCTGTTCCCGTTCACGGGGAAAGCGCTGTTATAGACTACGGCCGTGACCGCCTTGAAGAAGCCGTCCCCGATGACGCCGCGGAAATACTGGACGAGCAGGGGATAACCCCCGAAAACGGCGGCGCGCTGTCGCTGACTTTCGGGGATGTGCTTTCGTCGCTGTGGGATATGATAAAGGAGCGCGCCGCCGCGCCGCTGAAGCTGCTCGTGTCCCTCTGCGGGGTGGTTATGCTGAGCGCTCTTGCGGGGACAATATCCGAAAACGGCGGCATGAAGCGTGCGTTTTCCGCCGTAAGCGTGCTTGCAGGCGCGGGGATCACCGTCGCGGCGGTGTACGATGTCATTTCGGACACGCTGTCGCTGTTAAGCGCCGCGGCGGCGTTCATGCTGGCGTTCATCCCGATTTTCACGGGAATTGCCGCCGTGCTGGGGCATATCACCGCGGCATCGGCGGTGAACGCTTCCACACTGGCGGCAACGCAGCTGTTTTCGCAGCTTGCGGTGAATTTCCTCGCGCCGCTGTGCGGGTCGATAATGGGCTTATCGGCGGCGGGAGCGGTCTGCCCCGAGCTTGACCTTTCAAAGCTTGGCGGTCTGATAAAGAAGTTTGTTATCTGGGCGCTGACGCTTATCATGACGGTATTCACGAGCGTGCTTTCGGCACAGACATTCGTTGCGAATGCTTCCGACAGTGCGCTTCTCCGCACGGCTAAATTCGTTGTAAGCTCCGGTGTGCCCATTGTCGGCGGGACCATCTCCGACGCCGCCGCGACGGTGCAGGGCGGGCTTATCATGCTGAAAAGCAGCGTGGGCACATACGGGCTTGCGGCGGCCGCGGCTATGATACTTCCCGTGCTGATTACGGTGTTCTGCTACCGCGCGGCGATGGCGTGCGCGCAGGCGGCGGGGGAGATCTTCGGGTGCAGGGAGCTTGCGACGCTGTTTGAAAGCTGCGGCGCGGTGATGTCGATAATCATTGCGGTGATAAGCTGTTTTCTTCTGCTGAATATCATCGCGGTGGTTATAATGGCTGCGGCTGCGGGGTGAGAGTATGGAGTTTTTATCATCGGTCTGCATTGCGGCGGTGGCGGCAGCGCTTTTCAGAATGATAGTCCCCGAGAACAAGTTTTCGAAGCAGATATCGCTGCTGATCGTATGCGTTTTCCTGCTTACAGGGATAACGGCATTAAGCGGCGTGGAATTTGACATCAGCGCCGACGCCTACGACATCGGTGTTTCGGAGGACTACATCGGTTTCTCGGGGGAAGTGAACAAATCCCTGCAGAAAAAGGTATGCACGGATATGTCGGATAAGCTGTACGCCCTGCTGAACGAAAACGGAATATATCCCGAGGAAATTCATGTTATCGTTAATATTTCGGGTTTGTACAGCATAGATATTACACAAGTAAAGCTTGTATTCGGCGCGGGTCAGCAGGCGGCGGCAGAAGCGGCGGCGGAGCTGCTCGCGCGTGAGCTTACGGAGGATATAAAGGTTACTGTGACGGTGAAGGAGTGAGGCTGTTGAAATGACGATAGCTGTCGAGCGGATAAAGGAATTTTTTCTCGGGGCAAAGGGCAGGAGGGTGCTCATCATCTGCGGGCTTGCGG
>CAVIFG010000070.1:0-9169 GCA_963641955.1 Escherichia coli | reverse complement strand
CCCCTTGACCGCGTGTATTTGTTTCACAAAGATTAGATGTTTAACGTAAATCAATACATACCGCGAAATTTTTAATTTTGGGGTGGACAAAAAACAGAAATTGTGGTATAATATATTATGTATCTTTATGCGGGCGGCGGCATTTGTCTGCTCCCGTAAGAAATTGAAAGGAATGTAATAAAATGAAAGTAACAGCAGATACAATCATCGGCGAGCTTCTTGATATCAACGCAGAGGCGGTTGCGCCTATCCTTTTTGAAATGGGTATGCACTGCCTTGGCTGCCCCTCCAGCAGAGGCGAATCCATCGGCGAAGCGTGCATGGTTCACGGCGTTGACACCGACGAGATCGTTGATAAGCTCAACTCCGTTCTCGGCAACTGATGCTGTCGCTTGACAGCAGGCTTAAAACAGCGGCGGATCTGTGCCGCAGCGGCGTTGTCATCGCTGATGTCGGCACAGACCACGCGCAGCTTGCCTGCTACCTTGCCATGAACGGCGCAAGCTCCGTTATAGCCTCGGATGTAAGGGAGGGCCCGCTCGACGCCGCCCGCAGGACGGTCGAGGAAACCGGCGTGAAAAACGTTTCCGTTGTGCTTTCGGACGGACTTGACAAAATAGACTATGCCGACGATGTTGTTATATGCGGCATGGGCGGCGAGCTCATCGCGGATATAATCGCGGGCTGTCGTTTTCTTTCGGAGAACACCCGATTTATCCTCCAGCCCATGACACGTCCCGACGCATTGCGCAGGCGGCTTTATTCCGCGGGATTTGATATCGACGCGGAGCGCACCGCCTACGACGGAAAGCGCGCATATGTTATCCTCCGCGCGAAATACACCGGCGTGAAACGCGACATCGACGAGGTAACGGCGCTGGTCGGAAACGTAACCGATGAAAAATATCTGAGGCTCACGGCCGATAAGCTTCTTAAAAACGCAGACGGCATGGAGCGGTCGGCGGACTGCGCCGCGCAGGCGGAGAAGCTCCGCGAAACCGCCCGTGCGATACTTGCGCGTATCTGAGGCGGCACCTTATAAGGAGAAACTATGTTCAACAGAGATATACTCAACTACATAAACACCATCTCGCCGCTCTCTTATGCGGAAAGCTTCGATAATGTCGGGCTGCTTATCGGCGGGATGAACGACCATATCTCCGGGATATGCTGCTGCCTTGATATAACCAACGAAGTCGTGGACGAGGCTCTTGCAAAGGGCGCAAACCTCATCATCGCGCACCATCCCGTTATTTTCGATCCGCTGAAGAGCGTGCCGACGTGGAGCCCTGTTTACAGGATGATACGCCACGGTATCGGCGCGATTTGTATTCACACCAACTTTGATATGAGCGAGGGCGGCGTTAACGACACCCTGCTCGAGCTGCTCGGTTTCGAGCAGAGCGAGGTGCTCGAGGTGGTCAACGCCAACGGACTTGGCTTCGGCGCGGTATGCGAGCTTCCGTTGTGCTTTACATCAAAGGCGCTGGCGGAGCACTGCAAGCAGTGTCTTGACCTCGATTTCGTTAAATACAGCAGAAACGAGCGCGAGATACGCCGCGCGGCGGTGTGCTGCGGCGGTGGTGTAAACGGCACCGTTATGCAGCTTGCACGGGAAAAGGGCTGCGACGCGATAATTTCGGGGGATATAAAGCATAATTACTGGGTGGAAGCGCTCAACAGCGGCATCACCCTTATAGACGCAGGCCATTTCGGCACGGAAAAAGCATTCTCGCACAGGATAGCGGCGCTTATTTCCCGCGCCTTTGCGGAGATACCCGTGTTCACGGCGGACTGCGACGTTGATCCCTGCAATTACGTTTGATTAAAAAATAAAGGAGGGGAACGAAGTGTCGCTTGACGGAGCGTTTCTCCATATAGTAAAGGAAGAACTGACGCCGCTTGTCGGCGCCCGCGTGGATAAGGTGTACCAGCCGTCCCGCGAGGAAATAATCGTGTCCCTCCGCACCTTCCGCGACGGGGGAAAAAAACTCGTGCTGTCCGCAAACAGCGTTTCGGCGCGAGTGAACCTCACCACCGCGGAATTTGACAACCCGCAAAGCCCTCCCATGTTCTGTATGCTTTTAAGAAAGCACCTTGGCGGCGGAAAGCTGACTGCTATCCGACAGGACGGGCTTGAGCGCATAATTTATTTTGATTTCGAGTGCGTGAACGAGATAGGCGATATCGTCACGAACACCCTCATTGCGGAGATAATGGGGCGGCACAGCAACATTATCCTCGTCCGAAACGGCAGGGTGATTGACAGCGTTAAGCGCATAACGGATGATATCTCGTCCGTCCGCCGCGTGCTGCCGAATATCCCGTATGAAACCCCGCCGCGCTCCGAAAGGCTGAACCTGCTGGAAGTCACCCCCGAAGAGGTGTGGCAGCAGCTGGAGGGTTCGCCGGAGCGGCTTGCGAAGCGCCTTACGGCTGTGCTGGAGGGTGTTTCGCCCGTGTTCGCGCGGGAGTGCGCATATTATGCCGCGCGGGATACCGACGCGGTTTGCTCGGAGCTCAGCGAAAGCGCCCGCGACAAGGTGCTGTTTTTCCTGTCGAGGGCGAAGAAAGCGCTTAACGGCGAGGCTAACTTCACGATAATAAGCGAGCCCGGCGGAAAGAAAAAGGATTTCTGCTTTATAAATATCGAGCAGTATTCCACCGCGATGGTGATAACCCACGCGGACAGCGCGAATGAACTGCTGGACAGCTACTTCTCCGCGGCGGACCGCTCCGAGCGGACAAAGCAGCGCGCCCACGATCTGTTGAAGCTTCTCATGAACGCATACGAGCGCGTTTCGCGAAAGATAGAGCTTCAGAAAAAAGAACTCGCTGACTGCTCCGAAAGGGATGTTTTCCGAGTCTGCGGCGACCTTATCAACGCGAATATCTATCAGCTTGAGCGCGGAATGACAAAGTGCGTGCTGGATGATTTCTATACGGGGGAGAAACGCGAGATAGCGCTTGACGCAAGGCTCACCCCCGCGCAGAATGCGCAGAAATACTACACCGAGTACCGCAAGCTGGATACGGCGGAGAAAATGCTGACCGAGCTTATCGCCAAGGGGCAGAACGAACTGCTGTATATCGACAGCGTTTTCGACAGCGTAAGCCGAACGGAAAACGAGCTGGAGCTTACCGAGATACGCCGGGAGCTTCGCGAGCAGGGATATCTGCGCGGAGGAAACAAGGCGGACGAAAAGGTGAAGAAGCTTTCCGAGCCGCTGAAATTCCGCTCCTCGGATGGGTTTGACATTCTTGTCGGAAAGAACAACCGACAGAACGATATGCTCACGCTGAAAACCGCAGCGGCAAGCGACATCTGGCTCCATACGCAGGGGATAGCAGGCTCGCACGTTATCATCAGGACAGGCGGGCAGACTCCTCCCGAGCGTACGATGTTCGAGGCGGCGCAGCTTGCGGCGTATCATTCCAAGGCGCGAAGCAGTTCGCAGGTGCCCGTCGATTATACGGCGGTGAAATTCGTGAAGAAGCCCGCGGGCGCAAAGCCCGGCATGGTGATATTCACGAACAACAGAACGCTGTTCGTAGCGCCGGATGAGGAACTGGTGAATTCGCTGAAAATAGATAAATCAGATAACAAACGGTAATATACCGTCGAAATATAACGAAAACGACAGACGAAAGGAATTGCAGTCATGAAGGAACTTGCAAAAACATACGCTCCGAAGGAATTTGAAGAGCGCATCTATAAAAACTGGGAGGAAAAGGGCTATTTCCACGCCGAAATAGACCCCAAGAAAAAGCCCTACACCATCGTAATGCCCCCGCCCAACATCACGGGTCAGCTTCACATGGGACACGCGCTGGACAGCACGCTTCAGGATATACTTATCCGCTGGAGAAGAATGGAGGGCTACTCCGCCCTGTGGCTTCCCGGCACCGACCATGCTTCCATCGCGACCGAAGCGAAGATCGTTAACAAGATGAAAGAAGAGGGCGTCACCAAGGACGATATCGGCCGCGACGGTTTCCTCGAGCGCGCATGGGCATGGAAAAAGGAATATGGCGGACGCATCGTAAACCAGCTTAAGAAGCTCGGCAACTCCTGCGACTGGGAGCGCGAGCGCTTCACCATGGACGAGGGATGTTCGAGAGCCGTTCAGAAAGTATTTATGGACCTGTACAACAAGGGGCTTATCTACCACGGCGAGAGAATAATCAACTGGTGCCCCAACTGTAAGACATCCATATCCGATATCGAGTGCGAGTATGAGGAGCAGGACGGCTTCTTCTGGCACATCAATTATCCGTTTGCGGACGGCAGCGGCTATCTTGAGATTGCGACAACACGTCCCGAAACGCTGCTCGGCGACTCCGCCGTTGCGGTAAATCCCAAGGACGAGCGCTACACAAACATCGTCGGCAAGATGCTGAAGCTTCCGCTGACCGACAGGGAGATTCCCGTTGTTGCGGACGATTATGTTGATATGGAATTCGGCACGGGCTGCGTTAAGATTACCCCCGCACACGACCCCAACGACTTTGAAGTAGGCAAGCGCCACAATCTGCCCCTTATCCATATGATGAACGACGACGCCACAATCCGCGAGGACGTAGGCGGAAAGTACGCTGGCATGGACAGATACGAAGCCCGCAAGGCTATGGTAGAGGATCTCGACAAGCTGGGCCTGCTGGTAAAGGTTGAGCCGCATAAGCACAACGTAGGCTGCTGCCAGCGCTGCGGCACCACAGTTGAGCCGAGAGCATCCTATCAGTGGTTCGTTTCCATGAAGAAGCTTGCTCAGCCCGCTATTGATGTTGTAAAGAGCGGCGAGCTTCGCTACATCCCCAAGCGCTTTGAGAACGGCTACCTCTACTGGATGGAAAACATCCGCGACTGGTGCATTTCCCGCCAGCTCTGGTGGGGTCATCGTATCCCCGCGTATTACTGCCAGAACAAGGACTGCGGCCACACTGAAATAACCCTCGACGGCATTTCCGTATGCCCGAAGTGCGGCGCGCCCATGAAGCAGGACGAGGACACCCTTGATACATGGTTCTCCTCTGCGCTGTGGCCTTTCTCCACCCTCGGTTGGCCCGAAAAGACCGCGGAGATGGATTATTTTTACCCCACGCAGACCCTTGTAACAGGCTATGATATCATCCCGTTCTGGGTTGCAAGAATGATATTCAGCGGACTTGAGCACACAGGCGAGAAGCCTTTCAAGGATGTACTTATCCACGGTCTTGTTCGCGACGAGCTGGGCAGAAAGATGTCCAAGTCCCTCGGCAACGGCGTTGACCCGCTGGAGATAATCGACAAATACGGCGCAGACGCGCTGCGTCTTACCCTCGTTACGGGCAACGCACCCGGCAACGATATGCGCTGGACGGAAACCAAGGTAATGAACTCCCGCAACTTTGCAAACAAGCTGTGGAACGCTTCCCGCTACATCCTGATGAATCTCCCCGAGGATTTCACCGCGCCGGTGCTTCCCGAGGAACTTCCCATTGAGGATAAGTGGGTGCTGAGCCTGTTCAACGATGTTGTAAAGAACGTTACATCCAACCTCGAGGCATACGAGCTTGGTATCGCGGTACAGAACCTCACCGACTTCATCTGGGATGTTTACTGCGACTGGTACATCGAGCTTACAAAGCCGAGAATCGCGGCGGGCGGCGAAACCGCGCTTGCGGCGCAGAATGTTCTCGTTTATGTAATGAGGGGCGTTCTGAAGCTTCTGCACCCGTTCATGCCGTTCATCACGGAAGAGATATGGCAGTCCATGCCAAACGGCGAGAGCGAGAGCATCATGACCGCAAAGTGGTGCGAGTATGACGAAAAGCTTAATTTCGCGGCGGAGCAGGAGGAATTCTCCCGCGTTGTAAATGCCATCAAGGCTATCCGCGTTCAGCGCAACGAGCTCAATGTACCCCCGTCCAAGAAAGTTACGATGCACGTTGAAACACAGTACACCGAGCTGTTCAGCGGCTGCCGCGCATTCTTCGAGAAGCTTGCGGGCGCAGGCGAGTTCGTGGTTTCCGACAAGACAGAAGCTGCGGACGGAATGGTGACTGTCGTTACCGACAGCGCGCGCGTATTCATGCCCATGGGCGAGCTTGTCGACAAGGAGAAGGAGCTTGCGCGCCTTGAAAAGGAAAAGAAGGCGGCTGAAAAGGATATCCAGTTCCTCAGCGGCAAGCTGAACAATCAGGGCTTCCTTTCGAAGGCTCCCGCGCAGCAGATTGAAAACGAGCGCGCAAAGCTTGCGAAGGCAGAGGAAAAGCTTGCGAAGATAAACGAGTCCATCGCGGGACTTAATAAGTAACAAATAAAGATCAACACCGCACAGATATTGCGTGCGGTGCTGATTTATATAGTTTGATCGGCAGGGATCTAAATACAAAGACATATTTAAAATTGAGGAGGTAAAGCATGGCAAAAATGACGCTGATAGTGCTCGCGGCGGGCATGGGGACCCGTTTCGGCGACAGGATTAAGCAGCTCGAACCTATGGGTCCGAACGGCGAGCTTCTGATAGACTACTCCGTTTATGACGCAGTGCGCGCGGGGTTTGACAGGGTGGTTTTCATCATCCGCAGGGATATCGAGGAGCTTTTCAGGAGCACCATCGGCGACCGTGTTTCCAAGGTAATAAAAACAGAGTATGTGTTCCAGTCGCCCGATCAGCTTCCGTGCCGCGCGGATGATTTTGCAAACAGGGAAAGGCCGTGGGGAACGGCGCAGGCGCTGTATTGCTGCAAGGATGTTATCGACGGCCCCTTTGCAGTCATCAATTCGGATGATTTCTACGGTGCGGACGCATTCGACAGGCTTTCCGAGTTTCTGAAGAATTTCACTGCTGACGGATGTTCGGTGGATTTCCTGCTGAAAAACACGCTGTCCGACAACGGCACGGTTAACCGCGGTGTGTGCAAGTCCGGCGCGGACGGGCTGCTCACCAGTGTTGAGGAGACCCGCGGAATTGCCCGCGGCGCGGACGGAATTATCCGCGGAAACGCCGCAGGCGGCGAGCGCATTCTCGATGAAAACGACCTTGTTTCCATGAGTATGTGGGGATTTGGCGCGGATTTCATGCCGATACTCGAGCGCAGGCTGTGCGGATTTCTGAACAAGCTTCCCGCAGGAGAACCCAAGGCGGAGCTTACCATCGCGGACGCGGTGGGCGAAGAGATCGTCGAGAATGGTTTCAGAATGCGCAATGTTCCGACAAAGAGCGTGTGGTTCGGCATTACCTACGAAAGCGACGCCCCCGCCGCCCGTGCAATGCTGAAAAGCTGCATTGATGAAGGTGTGTATCCAAAGAACCTAGGATAATCATTTTTACGGAGTGATAGTATGATCATTGTTCCCGTTGAAAACCTGCAAATAGGCATGGCGCTTGCAAAGGATGTTGCATCGACCTCGGCGAGGGATTACAAGATACTGTTGACTGCGGGGACGGTAGTCACGCAGGAAATGATCGATATGCTCCTGCGCAAGGGAATAAAGAGCGTAATGATAAGCGGGGAGGAAGTTTCCGAGCCGCCCGCGCCCGCTGTCCCCGAAACAAAGGAGGAAGAAGCGAACCGTCATATCGGCATGGCGCTTTCCGACCTCAACGAGATATTCGACAGCCACGAAATAAAGGAGCTTTCGCAGGAGGCGGTCAAAAAAGTCGACCGCATTGCGGATGATATTCTGCATGATCTTTCAAATGACACGAGTTATCTCGGCACGCAGATGATCGCGCTACAGAATTTCGATGACTACACCTACAAGCACTGCCTGCGCGTATCGATGCTTTCGGCGAGCGTGTGCGAGGAGCTTGGCATGAGCGACAGCGACACGAAGGAAACCGTCGTGTCCGCGCTGCTGCATGACATCGGCAAATCCAACATCGACCATGATATCATCATAAAGCCCGGAAAACTCACCGACGCGGAATACGCCGAAATAAAGCGCCATCCGCTCATCGGCTACGAGATACTGAAAAAAAGCGGGCAGTACAGCCCGAATATACTGGCGGGAGTGCTGTTTCATCAGGAAAAGTTTGACGGAAGCGGCTACCCGACAGGTATAGCGGGGAAGAAGATACCGCTTATCGCGCGGATACTTGCCGTGTGCGATGTGTTCGACGCGCTGACGTCCAACCGCCCGTACCGCAAGCCGTGGTCAGTGGCGGAAACGGAGGAATACATACTCGGAAGCTGCGGAACGCATTTCGATTTTGATGTTGCGGCGGCATTCCTGCGGGCATTTAATCCGTATCCGATAGGCACGATGGTGTCGCTGTCCGACGGGCGCCACGGAGTTGTCGTGCAGAGGAATACAAATGTGCTGCGCCCGGTGGTGAAGATAATCGGGCATAATTCGGGGGATATTATAGATCTTTCGAATGATTTCGAGTTCCTTTCGCTGATGATAACGGGTATATATAACGGGGATTATTCCGTGAGATAATATTAACGGCTGAACTCAGGTTCAGCCGTTTTTCTTGTCTTTGCATACAAAAAGCCGCCCTTTCGGGCGGCTCAATTATTACATTATCCTGCGATATCAGCCGTTGTTCTGAGCGGCAGCCTTCTTCTTAGCCTCGATATCAGCCAGCGCGTCCTTGCGGGAGAGGTTGATACGACCCTGAGAGTCGATTTCCATTACCTTAACGATGATCTCATCGCCGACGGAAACAACATCCTCAACCTTGTCAACGCGTCTGTTCTCCAGCTTGGAGATGTGAACCATGCCGTCCTTGCCGGGAGCGATCTCAACAAATGCGCCGAAGTTCATTATACGAACTACCTTGCCCTTGTAGATAGCGCCGATCTCCGGGGGATTAACGATGGTGTGGATAACCTGAACGCAAGCCTTTGCCTTCTCCGCGTCTAAGCCGCAGATGAATACATTGCCGTCGTCGTCGATGTCGATCTTGACGTCGAAGTCTGCGCAGAGCTTCTGGATAACCTTTCCGCCCGTACCGATGACTTCGCGGATCTTGTCCTGCGGAACCTTTGTGGTGAGCATCTTGGGAGCGTACTTGCCGACTTCCTTGCGGGGCTCTGCGATAGCCTTGAGCATTACTTCGTCAAGGATATAATTACGAGCCTTGTGAGTCTTTTCCAATGCTTCCTTAACCATTTCGGGTGTAAGACCGCTGATTTTCAAATCCATCTGAATTGCTGTGATTCCGGTATGAGTACC
>CAVIFG010000069.1:8055-9186 GCA_963641955.1 Escherichia coli | reverse complement strand
AAAAAGTAATATAATAAAATAGCATAAGTGTATATCCCCGCGGGGATTTATACGGAATATTCTATACAAATTGCAGAAAACGAGGTAAATTATACGATGTGTAATTGCGGAAAAGAAAAATATTATATCACCACCCCGATCTACTACCCCTCGGGAAACCCCCATATCGGCCACTGCTACACCACTGTAGCCTGCGACGCCATCGCCCGCTTCAAAAGAATGCAGGGCTATGACGTAATGTTCCTTACGGGAACCGACGAGCACGGTCAGAAAATAGAGCTGAAAGCCGCCGAAAAGGGCGTCACCCCGAAGCAGTACGTCGATGAGATAGTTGCAAACTTCAAGCGCCTCTGGGAAACCATGGGCATAAGCTACGACCGCTTCATCCGCACCACCGACGATTATCATGTAAAGGCTGTGCAGAAGATATTCCGCACGCTGTACGACAAGGGCTATATCTACAAGGGCGAATACACCGGCAAATACTGCACCCCCTGCGAAAGCTTCTGGACAGAGAGCCAGCTCAAGGACGGCAAGTGCCCCGACTGCGGCAGAGATGTCATCGACGCCCACGAGGAAGCATACTTCCTGCGCCTTTCCGACTTCGCGGACAAGGTTGAAAAGTTCCTCACCGAAACCGACTACCTCCAGCCCAAGAGCCGCGTAAACGAGATGGTAAACAACTTCATAAAGCCCGGCCTTGAGGATCTCTGCGTATCCCGCACAAGCTTCAAGTGGGGCGTGCCCGTCGACTTCGACGAGGGTCATGTCGTATATGTTTGGGTGGACGCGCTCTCCAACTATATCACCGCCCTCGGCTACGACAACGACGAATACAATGATTTCGAGAAATACTGGCCCGCTGACCTGCATATGACAGCAAAGGAAATTGTACGCTTCCACTCCATCGTATGGCCGATAATCCTTATGATGCTCGACCTGCCGCTGCCCAAGCACCTTTACGGCCACGGCTGGATCAACTTCAACGGTCAGAAGATGTCCAAGTCCCTCGGCAACGTTATCGACCCGTTCGTTCTTGCGGAGCGCTACGGCGTTGACGCGGTGCGCTATCAGATACTGCGCGATATGCCCTACGGCTCGGACTGCAACTTCTCCAATGAAATAATGATA
>CAVIFG010000069.1:4622-7982 GCA_963641955.1 Escherichia coli | reverse complement strand
GCCCTACGGCTCGGACTGCAACTTCTCCAACGAAATAATGATCGGCAGAATCAACACCGACCTCGCGAACGACCTCGGAAACCTCGTTTCCCGCACGGTAGCCATGGCGGATAAGTATTTCGGCGGCACCCTCCCCGAAACAAGGGCGGAGGAGCCCATCGACGAGGAGCTGAAGAGCATGGCTTCCTCGCTGCTCGAAAAGGTAAACAAGCAGATGGACGACATCCAGCTTTCCCTTGCGCTGGCGGAGATATTCAAGGTGGTTTCCCGCGCGAACAAGTATATCGACGAAACCGCTCCGTGGATACTCGCCAAGGACGAGGCGAATATGCCCCGCCTTGCAACGGTGCTCTACAACCTGCTCGAAACAATAAGAATATGCTCTTCGCTGCTGTTCCCGTTCATGCCGCACATCATGCCCAAGGTATGGGAGCAGATAGGCGCAGAAAAGTCCATGACGGAATACGACACCCTCGGAACATTCGGCGTACTCCCCGCGAACGTTACCGTTCACAAGGGCGAGGTGCTGTTCCCGAGAATAGACATGGATAAGGAAATAGATGAACTTAACGCCCTCCTCAAGCCCGCAAAGACATTCCGCGAGGACGAGGACCTCGACAAGGCGAACGTTATCACCATCGACCAGTTCGCGGAGGTAAAGCTCCGCAGCGGCGAGATAACCGCCTGCGAGAAGATCAAGAAGGCAAAGAAGCTGCTCAAGCTCACCGTTGACGACGGCAGAAACGGCAGACAGATAGTTTCCGGCATTGCGCAGTGGTACACCCCCGAGGAACTTGTCGGCAAGAAGATAGTTTTCGTTGCCAACCTCGCTCCCGCAAAACTCTGCGGCGAACTTTCCGAGGGCATGATACTTGCCTGCGACGCGGGAGATAACGACGTGAGAGTTCTCTTCCTCGACAGCGATACACCCAACGGAAGCACAATCAGATAACAAACGGAATATAATTGATATAATATCACAGACTGTATATTAAACGGAGGTGATCCTTACGGATATTTCAAGAATGGCTGACATAGCCGCGGTAAACCAGACCAATCTTACCAGACCCGCGGAGCACCGCACCGAGCAGAAAAATTCCACCCTCGCTTCGGAGCACACCGACAGCTTCATAAAATCCCAACAGGCATTCACCCCCGCATATACGCGGAAATCCGCGCAGAAGCAGGCCTCCGACAACAACCTCCTCCAGCGCGAAAACAGCGACGACGAAGTAGGAAAGGTCAAGAATGAAGCCGCAGGCTCCTCCGAAAAGATAGAGCAGGGCGTAAGGCATATAATCCGCGCCATGTTTCTGAAGCAGGGGGAGGTGCTCTCGGGCAACGTCCCCAGCGTCGGCGCAAACCTCTACGCCGAGGAGCTGCTGAAACAGCTCCGCCCGCTTTACAGAAGCTCTGATGCCGACGAAAATTCCGAGGAATACTGGCAGCCCGAAGCCGCCGCGGAGCGGCTGACGATGTTCTTCGACTGCGTTTCCGTCACCGGCGGAAACAAGCGGGAGGTCATCGAAAACTCATTCTACGGCGCATTCTCCGACACCGAAGCACTCTTCGGCGGCAGGGGCAGGCTCCCGCTGGAATGCTACGAAACCAAGCAGCTCGTGATAGATAATTATATCAACAAAACTAACGTATAAATGGGAATATTCGATACACACGCGCACTACCTCCGCGAGGATTTCGGCGACGAATTGGAGCCGCTGGTGCGCTCCCTGCCCGAAAAGGGCGTGGAGCGCGTTATCGCGGTGGGATGCGACCTTGAAAGCAGCCGCGAGGAAATATCCCTCGCGCATCGGCATGATTTTATATACGCCTCCGCGGGGATACATCCCGAAAACGCCGCGGGGCTTCCCGCCGACTGGGAGCAGCAGCTTGAAGCGCTACTTGCGGATGAAAGGGTCTGCGCCCTCGGCGAAATAGGGCTAGACCACCACTACCCCGAGCCGCCGTATGATATCCAGCACGAGGTATTCAGAAAACAGCTCGAAATGGCGAAGCGCCTTGATATCCCGGTGATAATCCACTCCCGCGACGCCTGCGAGGAAACCATGCAGCTTCTGCGGGAATTTAAGCCGAGGGGCGTTGTGCACTGCTTTTCGGGCAGCGCCGAAACCGCCCGCGAGGTGATAAAACTCGGGATGTACGTCGGATTTACCGGCGTGCTTACTTTTAAAAATTCCAAAAAGGCCGTCGCCGCCTGCGAAACGGTGCCCATCGACAGGCTGCTTCTCGAAACGGACAGCCCCTACATGGCGCCCGTGCCGCACAGGGGCGAGAAATCCGACAGCTCCATGATACGCTTCACCGCCGCAAAAATGGCGGAGATAAAGGGCGTTTCCGCCGAGGAAATGATAGATATTGCAAACCGAAACGGCAGGAGATTGTTCTTCGGGGAGTAATATCTTTTTGCAATTCAACGAGGAGTATATATGATTACGGTTAGAAAAGCCGCTGCAGAAGATATCGAGCTGCTGATGAAGCTGCGCGTTGAAATGCTTGCGGTGGTAAACAATATTCCCGAAAGCGACATAAGCGATGAGATACGCGTAAATTCCGAACGATATTTCATAAACGGGGACAGCGTTACCGCCCTCGCCTTTGACGGGGATATTCCCGTCGGCTGCGCTACGATATGCTTCATCGGGGTAATGCCGACATTCTCGCACCCATCGGGTGTGCGGGCGCATATCATGAACGTCTATACCCGCGCGGAATACCGCAGAAAAGGCGCCGCGCGCATGATGATGGAGCTTCTCCTCGATGAAGCAAAGACACGCGGAGCGAGCAGCATAACCCTTGACGCCACCGAAAGCGGAAAACCGCTTTATTCCGCGCTCGGATTTCGCACGTCGGAAGAACATATGGAACTTAACATCCGATAACATCAATACGGAGGAAATATGGATACAGACAGTACCCACACCACAGAAAACGAACACACCGAAAAGCGCCACACGGTAAGAAAGGTGCTTCTTGCGCCGCTGAGCCTGCTCAACCGCGGACTGACCGCGCTGCTGAAAAAGGCGCTGGGCGCGGATTATTCCGACGTTACCGAGGACGAAGTGCTCGGCATGGTGGACGCCCTCGCCAAGGACGAGGACGACGACACCATCGAGGAAGATTCCGCGCAGATGATAAACAACATCTTTGAATTCAACGGGCTGACCGCCGGGGACGTTATGACCCACCGCACCTCCATCGTCGGCGTGGATATCAACACCATAACCCTCGACGACCTTATCTACCTTGCGCTGGACATGGGATTTTCCCGCATACCCGTCTACAACGGCTCGATAGACCGTATAATCGGACTTATCATCGTAAAGGACCTGCTGTGCCTTA
>CAVIFG010000069.1:0-4612 GCA_963641955.1 Escherichia coli | reverse complement strand
TTATCGGAAAAAAGGATCTTTCGGACTTCAACGTGCATGATTTCCTGCGGGATGTTATTTTCATTCCCGAGGCCTGTCCCTGCCCCGATATTTTCAAGTCGCTCACCGACCTGCGCTCCGGCATGGCGGTAGTGGTGGATGAATACGGCGGTACTGCGGGCATAGTCACCCTTGAAGATATAATCGAAGCCGTAATGGGCAATATTCAGGACGAATACGACGACGAAAAGAGCGATATCGTCAAAATCGGCGACGGTCAGTACGACGTGGACGGCGAAGCTGACCCCGACGAGGTTTTCGACCTCTTCGGCGTGAAACTCCCCGAGGAGCACGAATATGAAACGATTGCGGGCTTTGTAACGGACAAGCTGGGCTACATACCCGAGGGCGGCGAGGTCGCTCCCCCCGCCGTGGAATACGAGGGCGTGAAGCTTGTGGTGCTCTCCGTTGAGGACAGGATGATAAAGAAAGTCCGCGTTTCGGGTATTCCCAAGACCGCCGACAAGGATGATGAAAATGAGGATAAATAAGAAAAAACTCGCCGCCGAGGTAATATCCCTCCTTAAAGAGGAATATCCCGACGTAAAATGCGCGCTGATATACACCAAACCGCATGAGCTTCTTATCGCGACGCGGCTCTCCGCACAGTGCACGGACAAGCGCGTCAATATGGTAACTCCTGCTCTGTTTGAGCGGTTCAAAAGCATCGACGATTTCGCCGCCGCGGATGTTTCCGAGGTGGAGGATTATATCCGCACCTGCGGATTATTCAAGACCAAGGCAAAGGATATCGTTGAAATGTGCATTATGCTCCGCGATGTCTACGGCGGAATAGTCCCCGACAGCATCGAGGAACTGACAAAGCTCCCCGGCGTCGGCAGAAAGACCGCAAACCTTATCGTCGGCGACCTGTACGGAAAGCCAGCGATGGTGTGCGATACCCACGTTATCCGCCTTACAAACAGGCTGGGGCTTTCCGACACAAAGGACGCCGCCAAGGTTGAAAAGGAACTGCGCGCCTGCGTGCCCCCCGAGGAGGGGCTTATGCTGTGCCACAGACTTGTATGGCACGGCCGCGGGGTGTGCTCCGCAAGGGCGCCGAGGTGCGAGGCGTGCGTACTGCGCAACATCTGTAAATCCAAGGATAAGGCGGGGATATAAATGACATTTTCGTTCTGCCCGCAGTGCGGCGGGAAGCTTGAACCAAAGGAAATAGGCGACGAGGGGCCTGTTCCGTTCTGCGGGAAATGCTCGCGGCCGTTCTTTTCGTTTTCGTATCCCTGCGTTCTGTGCATTGTGACGGACGGCGCGGGGAATTTCCTGCTGATAAAGCAGGGGTATGTTTCGGAGCACCATGTATGCGTGGCGGGGTATATCAAGCGCGGCGAAACCGCCGAGGAAGCCGCCGCCCGCGAGGTCGCGGAGGAAACGGGGCTTGCGGCGAAATCGGTGAGATATCTTTCGAGCAGGTACCATCCGAGGAGCGATAATCTTATGATGGGCTTCGCGGTGCGGGTCGAGCGGGGGGATGTGTCCCTCTCGAGCGAAGTCGACAGCGCGGGGTGGTTCGATAAGGATACCGCAAGGGAGCTTCTGAAGAATAGTTCCGTTGCGGGAGTTATGTTGGAGGAGTTTCTTTCGGAATAATGTTTGCGGCGTGCATTTTCGTGCACGCCGCATTTTGTATTTTGGTGTTAAATTTCCGCGTAGCGTATTGTTTTTCGTTAAACACTTAGTCTTTCAGCCACCCATACACGCGGTCGAGGGGGCGACCCCCTCGCAGGTCGAGGGCAGCGCCCTCGTCGACGTCCGCAGACGGCGAAACTCCCCACGCATGGAAAATCTCGCGCAGTGAAAGCAAAAAGGCAGGTACGTTTATCCGACTTCAAAAGCGCTAAAGGGGTGTGGGGGAAAACAAGAGTTTTCCCCCACAAGTCTATTGCAAATCAGAGCCGTTTCAGCCTTTCCAATCAACCTTTCGGCACACAAAAATTCACGCCGCTGATTTATTTTCCCACATACCGATAAAACCCGTCCATCCCGCGCTCAACCAGACCGCTTATCTCCAGTTCAATAAGCTCCGAGCTTACGTCGATGAACGCCGCGCCCGTTGCGGCAATTATCGCGTCGATATCCACGGGCTTTTCCGCCGTAAGCAGTACGATATCCGCCTGCCGCGGAGTCAGCGAGGAAAGCACGCTCTCATCCGGAACATTCTTTCCGCTCGGTTCCTCTTCGGGAGCTTCCTCCCGCTTATCCTCCGAAGCCTTTCCGCGCCCGGCAGTTTTCGCGGCGGGAACGTCACTCCGCCCCTCCGCGGGTCTGTACTCCGCAAGGTCGCTGTAAGTGTTCTTGCGCAGGTAGCTGTAAAGGTTCGCGTTGACGATATCAATATAACTGAAAACAGGCACCGCGCCGTCCCGTAGCAGCGGCATTACTCCCGCGTACCGTCCCGACAGAATATCGTGCGGCGGAACGCAGAAAAGATCCCGCCCCTGCTCGATGGTGTGCTCCGCCGTGAGCATACAGCCGCTGTGCGACGAAGCTTCAAGTATAAGCGTGCCCGTGCCAAGCCCCGAAATTATCCTGTTCCTGTGCTGGAAATACGCCGCCGAAGTGCTGCTGAACGGAAGCAGCTCGCTCACCAGCGCGCCGCCCGTCCGCAGGATATCATTCTTCAGCCCCGCGCTCTCTTTCGGATAGTCCACCATCATGCCGCAGGCAAGCACGCCTATCGTTCTGCCGCCGTTATCTATGCAGGCGCGGTGCGCCACGGTGTCAAGTCCCACCGCAAGACCGCTTACTATCACCGTGCCTATGCGGGTCAGATCGGAGCAGAGCTTCTCCCCGACCTTAACGCTGTACGGGTCGGGACGCCGCGTCCCCACCACCGCGATGGAAACCTCCTCGTCCAGCCCCGCAAGGCTGCCGCGGAGAAACAGCACTATCGGCGGGTCGTAGATGGATTTAAGCCGCTGCGGGTATTCCTCGTCCCCGAGGGTGAGTATGCGGATGTTATACTTCCTGCAAACCTCCAGCACCCTGCGGACTTCACCACTGCGAACGCTTTCGGCGCGCTTTTTCTCCGCTTCGGAAAGGAGCGGCGAGCCGTCGCGTATCATCTGCGCCGCCTTTACGACGTCCCCGCCGCAGATATCAAGTATGCGGTTGCTTTTCGGGTTGTATGGCAGCATTACAAGAAGTATCCACAGCCACACTTCAATATGCTCGTTCATCGCTCCGCCCCCTTTGTTGAGTTATTTTTTACTTACAGCTTGAAAACAGCGCTCGTAAATGCAGGCAGGGTAAGCCCACCGAGTTCCATGGTTTCTCCCGTAAGAAGATCTTCCTTGGCGCCGCCCATGTTGAGGTTAAAGGTGAAAGGCGCGCCGTCCGCGTTGAGCACGGTCAGCAGTGTTTCGTCGCCGGTGCTGCGCATGAATGCGTACTGGCGGTTGGTGAGCTGGACCTGCTTGTAATCGCCCCACGCCGCCGCGGGGTGATTTTTCTGTATCTCCGCCAGCGCCTTTATGTGCGCGGAAAGATCGCGGATGCCCTCGCTCTTCATCTTTTCGAGGTCAAATTCGGGACGCAGCGCGTCGTCGCCGCTGTGCTTGTCGCCCTCAAGACCAAATTCGCTGCCGTAATATACCGCTGGAATGCCCGGCATCATGAACATAAGCGTGTAGATAACAGGCAGGTGCTCCTTGGTTTTCAGCATGGTCGCAATTCGGGATACGTCGTGGTTGTCAACGAAAGTGTAGAGGTGCTTTCCGCGGTACAGGCACCAGTTCTCGCTGCCGAACTGGCGATTTATCGAATGCGCTATCTCAAACATATTCATGTCGTTGAAGCTGGAGAAAAGCCCCTTGTAGCATTCGTAGTTCGTTACGCTGTCCAGCATTTCGGGGTTCATCCACTTGTTGTAGTCGCCGTGCAGCGTTTCGCCCAGCAGGAAGAAATCCTCCGCCAGCCACTTGCAGTGTCCGTGCAGCTCCTTGAGGAAGTTAAGGTCAAGGCAGTATGCCACGTCAAGGCGCAGGCCGTCTATGCCGAATTCCTTTTTCCAGCCTGTTATGCAGTCCTTGAGATACTGCTTCACCTCGGGATTGTAGAGGTTCAGCTTTACCAGCTCATAGTGACCCTCCCAGCCCTCATAGTAGAATCCGTCGTTGTAGGGGGAGTTGCCCTCGCGGACATGGAACCAGTCCTTTTTCGCGGAGCCGAGCTTGTGCTCGCGGACATCCATGAATGCGCCGAAATCCCTGCCGACATGATTGAACACGCCGTCAAGAACAACGCGTATGCCGTTTTCGTGCAGTGCGTCGCATACCTTCGCGAAATCCTCGTTGGTGCCGAGTCTGCGGTCTATTTTTGTATAATCCACCGTGTCGTATCCATGCGCAACGCTCTCGAAAACAGGCCCGAAATATACCGCGTTGCAGCCCAGCGACTTGATGTGCGGGATGTCGTCGATAAGCTTCAAGATAACGTGGGATGTTTCGGCGCTGCGGTCGTTTATGCGCGGGCAGCCGAAGTATCCGATGGGGTAGATGTGATAAAATACAGCGTTCTCAAACCAGTTCATAAAATTGCTCCTTAGATAATGAAT
>CAVIFG010000068.1:4568-9539 GCA_963641955.1 Escherichia coli | reverse complement strand
AACTTTTTCCGTTTTCGTTTGTTTAATTAAGTGAAAGGGTAATTATACGAAAGGAGGCGGCAGAATGGACAACGGCTCGGAGGCATACAAACGTTTTCTTGCAGGGGACGACCGCGGGCTTGAACAGGTGATTGGTCAGTACAAGGACAGCCTGATATTTTTCCTTATGCAGTATGTCAAAAGCGTTGATATTGCGGAGGAACTTACGGAGGATACGTTCGTGGTGCTGGCGGTGAAACGGCCGGCGTTCAGCGAAAATGCAAAGTTCCGCACATGGCTGTTCACGATCGCACGCAACAAGGCTCTGAACTATCTTCGCAGCGCGGCATTCCGTAAAAATGTTCCGATAGACGAAGCAGAGGAGGTGTTTCTCCCCGAAAGTCCCGAGCAGCACCTGCTGGAACAGGAGCGCTACCGCTCGCTGTACAGCGCAATGCGCATTCTTCCGACAAATCAGCGCGAGATGATATGGCTCGTCTATTTCGAGGAAATGAGCATCGCCCAGGCGGCAGGCATCATTCACAAAACGCAGCGGCAGGGAAACAGCATTCTGTTCCGTGCAAGGCAGAACTTGAAAACGATTCTGGAAAAGGAGGGCTTTGAGTATGAAAACAAGTCATGAAATGGCACAGAGCGTTCTCAAAAAGCGCGACAGGATATTCCGCAGACGGCGCATACTGATAACCTCCATCGGTGCCGTCGGCGGGACCGCCGCAGTCGCCGCGGCGCTTGTTATAACTATGAATATCAACCGCCCGCGCGGCGTCGACCTTATCGAAAGCGGCTCGGTGGTTCAGATAGATACTCTTCCGAATAGCCCGCTGTCGCTTATCGGGGTATCTTACGAGGACGGCAATTACCGCGTCGATACAGAAAGCTGGGAGGTGCTGACCGACTGCGACATTTTCCGCGAGCATTTCTTCGGGACATGGGATTCGGACGGCAGTATCTTAGGATCATCGGAACTTACCATTGACGACACTGAAAACAGCTCCCTGTTTGCGCAGGAGAGTCCTCTGTGGCTGCGGGACTTCTACCGCGTAAGCGGCGATGTGTATGCTTTCATTGCCGACGGCAACGCGGTTTCGTGGCTGTTCTGGCTGGACAGCTCCGCCCCCGATACGATGTATTTTGAGGAAATGAACGGCGGGATTTTTTATGACCATCTTAACAGCGGAACAACCGTGCTCACAAAGACGGATGAACCGATAAAACAGCCGGAAAACGCATTCCTGAGCATATTCAGGCTTCGCGAGATGGCGCAGAAATATGGCATTGACATGGAAACACTGCTCAACATCGAATATGATATCGGCAAGGATTATATGCTGTATCACGATAAGTACCAGAACTACCCCGTCTACCTTGTTTCGGAATCCGAGAACGAGATCGTGCTTCGCACAAAGGTGGGAAACCCGATGACCAAGGAAGAGATATCCGTAGAATACACGCTTTCGCGGGAGAACGGGGTGTGGGAGCGTACGTCCCTTGCGATAGCTAAGCCTGAGGGTTACAATGATTTTGCCAACACGGATATCCCGAGTATCACGCCGGATGATAGAGGTCTGCAGGCTATGGGCGCACGGAATATCCTGCTTGATACAAAGCAGGCGGGCGCTTTATCCGTGCTGCTTGTTGGCGATTATGTCAACGCCGACACCGAGGGGCACCCGGGAATGATAAACTGCTTCCGATTCGGGGTCGAGATATACGATGGCAATAATGTCAGCGAGATGGCGCGGGCATATTCCGACGGAGGACAGGGTAAGTATTGGGTTTACACCGACAGATTGTCCGATTATGTTGACGTGTTTCGATTTGGCGGGAATTATATCATAGTGCTTCGATACTATGACAGCGACGGCTCCTGCCATGCAATATTCAATGCAATAAAGGACGGGGAACTCTATTCCGAGCTGATGGGTGATTATTCCGCGGTGAACGGCGTTCAGATGGGAGTTAACGCCATGCTCTCCGAGAATCTTTCTGTTGATGAAGAATCCTGCACCATCACCGATAACGACAGCGGAATATCCTATGTTTTCGATTTCGACGCCATCAGCGACACATTTACCCGACCGCATTATACGGCGGTGAAAGCCGGCAGCAGCGAATCTGTAAGCGACCGCCTTGCGGAAATGTGGCTGAATAAGTGGGAGGAAATAACCGCAAACACAGAATTTGTTCTTCCGCAGGTAAGCGTTTTCGGTTTTGACCTGCGCGACGGGAGCAAGCTTGCCGCATTTGTATATCCGAACTACAAATCATGCGGGGCGGTGTTTTATCGCATTTCCGGTACGGAGATAACCGAGCTTGGCAATGAATCGTGTGGCTTTGATTTTGAGCTGCTCGAAAATTCCTCGGGGCAGTATCTTCATATAACAACTAAGTTTGCGGGCGGCGTCATGAATGCGGACAGCATATATGCTGACGATTCTTACTACCTGATAACCGAAACCTCGCTTGACCCCGTGCTCAGGGTAGGGAGAGAGTTTTATAATGAAGAGGCGGTTTATTGGTCGGTATACAAGGATGGTGAATCCGTTTCCGTCACCGCCGAGGAATACGAAAATCTTATCGCTTCCTCATTGCCCGACTTTGCGGTTGTAAGCACAGTCGATCTTGATAAAGACGGCGATTACAAAGTTGACGATTACTGCGCCTTTGAAGAGGATAAGGACGGATTAAAGGCGGCTGTTCGCTCAGCTCTTTGATTCGGACAAAATAAAGCGCTCCCCTCTGCGGCATTTCTGCTGCGGAGGGGAGCGTGCTTTTTCGCGTAAACAGGCGCATTGCCGCTGCTGCAGTCGACCTTGCAATTTCGGAAAAATCGTGGTAAAATGAAAGCGGAGAGTGATATCATGAACGACAGCCTTACAATGCTTCTTGAAAAAGCAAAGAACAGCGCGGAACTTACGGAAAGAATTTACGCTACGCGCAATGAAAATAACCCCGTAAACGCGCTCTGTGCGCTTGCCACCGCAGAGGGATTCCCGATAACCGCGGCAGAACTCATCTACGGCGGGGAGGAAACCTGCGCCGCAATGTGCCGCTCGGTGAACGGCGGCGGGGTGGATACTCCCGACGGATGGGACGATGTGTATGAGATGTTTTTTGCGGCGCTGGATTATTTGAATAAATAGGGGGAAGAAAAGAAACTCCCGCCTGCAAAGGCGGGAGTTTCGGTCTGTCATGGGTATGAAGCGGGCGCATTTAAAATTGGTGCGCCTGTTTCGTGTTTATTAATGTTTTTTATGATCCTGTCTGCGACAAACTATAGTTTTCGATTGTTATATAAATGAAAGACGTCCTTCAAATACACAAAAAGGAGGGAGCACATGACCAACAGCAATGTCGAAAAATATATACGAATGTTCCATGTCATGCTGTATCGGCTGGCGTTCAGCTACCTGCGCAGCGCCGCAGACGCCGAGGATGTGTGTCAGGATGCATTCATGCGGCTGATGGAGCGGCGGGGAGAATTCCCAACCGACGAGGACTGCAGGCGCTGGCTTATCCGCGTAGTCATCAATCTCTCGAAAAACCTGCTTAAATACCGCCGGACCCATGCCGAGCCGATGGAGTTTCCGTGTGAAATTTCGGGTGATTTTGCAGAGTTGTCCGCCGAAGCCGAACTGGCGGATATGATAAAATCCATCCCGCCAAAATACGGCGCGGTGATACACCTGTTCTATTACGAGGGTTATTCGGTAAAGGAGATAGCGCAGATACTCGGCATAAGCGTTACCGCTGTGACCTCTCGGCTGTCCCGCGGGCGCAGGCGGCTCAAAAAGCTTCTGACAGAGGAGGAATGAATATGAAATACAAAACGCTGTTCGATGCAATACATCCCCCGAAAACCGACGACGAAATGATCCGTTCGGTGCTTTCGGGAAAAGATAAACCCGTTCCCGCCGCGAAAAAGCATAGTTTCCGCGTTCCTGCCGTTATTGCGGCCGCTGCTTTGGCGGCTTCAGTGGGAATTACCGCAGCGGGTGCATACTGTGGTTGGGATTATTCAAGGCTGTTCGAGGGATTTTTCTCCCGCATTGCGGAGGAATCCGGGGGCTATGTTGATACGGGCATAGGCGCGCAGATTTCCGCCGCAGACCTGTCGCGTATGGGAACAGACCTCGACAAAACCGTAGATTTCGGCTGCGGCACCGTTACATTCACGGGAGCCATCGCCGACAGCAATACCGTCATGCTGATGTACGATATCACCGTCGATGATGATATCCTGCGGGAATATCAAGAAAAATACGGCGGCAGAAATAACGTACTGGCGCGCCTTTGGTTTGAGAATAACCCGACTGGCTGCAACTTTGCAGACGGCTTCGGAACAAAAAATTCGTGGACGACAGTGCTTTTCTATCAGGATGGATACCTGAGCAGTGACAGCGTGCTCGAGCTGGAATTTGATACGCTGACCCTGTGGTCTGGGGATAATTCTCCGTGGAAAATTGAAACCGAAGAACCTGTTACCCTGTCCCTGCCGCTTGATTTCATAAATACGCAGCGCGCCGCGCTTTCCCCCGAAACCAAAATGATCCTTGATGATTACCGATACACCATCGAAGATGTAATCATCACGCCGCTCAGCATTCAGTGGTATGCGCGGCGCGGCGAGAAAATCGGTAAATTGCAGGGCGAAACAGCCCCGCTTATATACCGTTTCAAGGACGGAACGGAAGTCCGCAATTATCAGATAACCGCCGCTTCGGAACATAACGGTGGGCGCGAATTCTTTGCGGCAATGTTTGATAAGCCCATTGATGTTGACGACCTTGCTTCCGTTACGATAGGCGACTGTACTATCATGTTGAACGATGAATGACTATACGGAGCCTTCCAAATCGGCAGGCTCCGATTTTTATTTTTCAATGCCCTTGACAATGTTGAGTTAGTGTGATATAATGCAAATGACCAGATGATGAATTTGGTCATTTACGAAAAAAGGGGGGCGTAAAC
>CAVIFG010000068.1:0-4558 GCA_963641955.1 Escherichia coli | reverse complement strand
GATTTTCAGCGAAAGCAAGCGCCGCGAGATAAGCAGGCAGATAAAAGAATCCGCGCTGCGGCTGTTTGAAGAAAAGGGAATACGCAAGACCACCGTAGCGGAGCTGGCGGAGAGCGTAGGCATCGCAAAGGGCACGTTTTATAATTTTTACACCACCAAGGGGCAGCTTGTGGCGGAGATAGTGGAGGATTTTAACGAGGCTTCCGAGCAGCAGCTCAGAAACAAGCTTGCCAACCGTCCGAAAATCCCCGCGGAGGAGTTTTTCGTGGTCTATACCGAGCTTTTCCGCCCCGAAACGGCGTTTTCGTATCATTTCCATGGGGACGATATCCTGTGGATGCAGGAAACGGAGGAAACCGCAAAGTTCTTTTCCACGGAATATGCCATAAAAAATGCAAGGCTCGTCCTTGAGTATATCGAAGATGCGCGGCAGGATGTGAACTGCGGCTACCTCGCAAATTTCGCAAAGCTCATCAACCTCGCCATAGAAAACCGAAAAGCGTTTTGTCAGGATGAATTCGGGCAGAACCTTAAAGCCATATTTGAACTTATGCTGCAATATCTGCGCGGAAATGCGGATATCGGCAGCTGCACCAAAGACGAGAAAGGAACGGACCGATAATGTATATTCAGATGCAGGATGTTGTAAAAAAATACGGCGCGGGAGAGAACACGATATATGCGCTTGATCACGCGTCGCTCGAACTCGGGCAGGGAGAAATATGCGTGGTGCTGGGGCCGTCCGGCTCGGGAAAAAGCACGCTGCTGAATATGCTCGGCGGGCTTGACAGCGCGGACGAGGGCGTTATAAACGTTGACGGCTGCACGCTGACATCCCTCTCGAAAAAGGAGCTTCTGGAATACCGCCGCGATAAGGTGGGGATAGTGTTCCAGACATATAACCTTATCGGCGAGCTTACCGTCCGCGAGAACATAAACGTGGTTCGGGATATATCGAAATCTCCGCTTTCCGCCGAGGAGCTTCTGAAAGACCTCGGGCTTGAAAAGCACGCCGCTCATTTCCCCGCGCAGCTTTCCGGCGGACAGCAGCAGCGCTGCGCCATTGCCCGCGCGATAATAAAGAACCCTGCGATACTGCTGTGCGATGAGCCTACGGGAGCGCTGGATTCCAAATCCTCGAGGGATGTGCTGGAGCTTCTGCAGAAAGTCAACGCCAAATATCACACGACCATCCTGCTGATTACGCATAACGAAAATATCGCGGCAATGGCGGACAGGATCATCCGAATACACGACGGCAGGATAACGGAAAATACCGTGAACGCGCGGAAATCGGTAAAGGAGCTTGTGATCTGATGACGCTGCAAAAGAAGATACAAAGAAGCCTTAAAAAGAACCTGTCCTTTTATATCACGGGTTCGATTTTGACCGCGCTGTGCATTATGCTGTGGGTCGGCGCATTTTCCGTCAGCATGACTGTCGGCGAAACATATACGGAGCTGTTCGATGAAAATGTTGTCGAGGACGCCCAGTTCACCGTTTCGACCCCGCTTGCCGATGAAGATATTTCCGCGCTGGAAAGCGAGTTCAACGTTCTTCTGGAGCGGCAGTGCTTCCGAAACATTTCCTACGACAACGCATCGCTGCGGCTGTATGCCGATACGAATAAAGTGGACAAAACCGTCGTGCTTGAGGGCGAAACGTTAAGTAATGACGCCGACGTGCTTATCACATACAACTTCGCAAAGGCGCATGATATCAGCGTCGGAGATGCAATTACCCTCGACGGCGTGGAATACACAGTGCGCGGGCTGTGCATAAGACCCGATTATTCCGCGATGTACGCTAATTTTGAGGACAGCTTCCCGAACAGCGTTGATTTCGGACTTGCGGTAATTTCCGAAAACGCTATGAAAACCGCAGGCGCATATTCAAGCTACTATTCCGTGAAATACCTCGACGCGGGGCAGGAAAACGCTTTCCGCTCGGCGGTATACGATAAATTCGGAACGCTGGAATATATCAGCAGGGCGGCTAACCCGAGGACGGGAATGCTGCTTCAGCAGGGCGCTGACATTGAAGCCGAATTTTCGGTTTACAGCCCTATCATCATGCTGGTGGTAGTTGTTGTCGTTGCGATGGTGCTGGGGCGCACCGTCAAGAGGGAAAGCAGGACGATAGGCACTCTGATGGCGCTGGGCTACCGCAGGAGCGAGCTTATACGGCATTATATGCAGTACGCGCTTATTCCCGCATTCGTGGGGGATATTCTGGGGCTTGTGCTGTGCTATCCGTTTTCAAAGCTGTTCAATCTTTATATATTCAACTTCGCGGAGCATATCGAATATAGTGTGCGGATACCCGTCGGGATAATGATGATCGCGCTGATTATCCCTCCGGTAGCGTATGGTCTGAGCGCGGTGCTGGTACTTCGCAGGGCACTTGGTAAGGATGTCGTGCCGCTGCTGAGCGGCGCGCGGAAGTCAAAGACGGTGCGTATGCTGAGCAATAGCAAGCTTCCTTTTCCGCTGCTGTACGGAATCCGCAGCCTGTTCGGGAATATTTCGCGCAGCCTTACCATGCTGGTGGGTATCGCGGTGGCTTCCATGGCGATAATCCTTGCGGGGGTATATCAGGACGCGTATGATGATATGCTGGACAACAAGGTCCCGAAAGCTATGATGGGCGGACAGTATGAGTATGGTTTCACGGATTTTCAGTCGGAAAACCCGTACGGCGGCTATGCAGTATTTGACGTAGCTTTCGGAGTCGACGGAACCGACAGTATGTTCAACCTTATCGGCTATGACGAGGACTGCACCCTGCTTACCGCCGAAACCTCCGGCGGCGAGCCGATGAATTACGGCGATTATTATATGACATCCTCCGCCGCAAGATTGTTCGGCACAAAGGCGGGCGACACGTTCACTTTCTATAACTTAATCTCCATGGAGCACACGATCGTTACTATTTCGGATATTATACAGAACGACGTGCTCTCGCTTGTGGTAACAAGCAAGGCGAATGCGGCGCAGATACTCGGCAGGAATGAAAACGAATACGACGTTATCATCAGCGAAGAGCCGCTTGACATCCCGCCCGAGCTTCTGAAGAAAAGCGCGTCCCTCTCGGACTACCGCAAAACCATGGAAAGCACGCTGAGCACTGCGGGCATCGTCCTTAATATCGTGAAAGTCATAGGCGTGCTGATATGCGTGCTGGTGGTAATCATGCTTTCGGGAATGATAATCGAGGAAAACAGGCGCAGCATTTCCACACTGGAGGTGCTGGGGTATCGCGGCAAGGAGATACGCAGGCTGGTTCTGTTTGCAAATCACCTGCTCGTTCCGCTCGGTTTTGCGGCGGGAATACCGCTGGGGCTTTCGCTCAGCAGCATGATAGCGGAGGCAAATGCGGCGTCCGGCGGCATTCTGATGTCCATAACGCTGACATGGAAAACAGCGCTTGTGAGCGCCGTGTTTATTGCGGTGGCATATGTTCTGTCGCTGCTGCTTGCGGCGCGGAAGCTGAAAAAGGTGGATATGGTGGAATGCCTTAAAGAAGAGCGCGAATGACATTATAGTAAAAAAGCGAGCGGTACGGAAAAAGCGCCGCCCGCTTTGCGTATGATTTACAAAAGGAAACACAATGACCGACGTACTTTTTGAATACGACCACATACTCATGCCCGCGGAGTACCGCACCCCCGACCCGCACAGCCACCTCGCAGTTCATCTGATACTGGGGCTTGAGGGCGACGTGAGCTGCGATATAGCAGGCGGGCACATCGAAGCAGCGGGGCTTTTCATCGCCACCGATGTCACCCATACCGCCTATACCACGAGCGGCGGAATGCTGGTTTACCTGCTCGACCCCGCCTGCCGCTACGCGGATATGATAAACGAAAACTATCTGAAAGGAAAGCCGTTTGCGGTGATACCGCAGGACACGGCGGAAAAAATACGCTCCGCGTGGAGCGGCAGCGCCTCAGCGGCGCAGGCTGACCGCGAGATACTCGGCATTCTGGGGCTGCCCGCGGCGGATGTTTCCCGCAGGGACGAGCGCATCACGGCGGTGCTTGATATGCTGCGCGGGCTTGACGAGATACCCGAGGACATCGTGCAGCGGCTCTGCGGCGCGGTGTGCCTTTCGCAGAGCCGCCTATCGCATATTTTCAAGGAGAACGTCGGGATATCGCTGCACAGATATCTTGCATGGGAGAAAATGCGCAAGGGCTATGTGAACTATCGGAAATACGGCAATATAACCGAAGCCGCCATGCGGGCGGGTTTCGATTCCCCGTCGCATTTCGCGGCGACCTGCAAGAGAATGTTCGGGATATCCTTTTCGGATTTTGTAAAAGGGGAAAAGTCAGCAGGTAATTGAAAGTTATCTTCATCGGAATATGCTACAATGTTATCATAAAAAACAGGGAGGCATTACGATGAAAAAATACGATATCACACAGCCCGTTGTACTTAAAAAGGGCGTTTACAAGCTTAACGACGAGGCGAATTTCAACTACCAGCTCAACCGCGTTATAAACTGGGACGGCGGCAGGCTGGAGGATGTGGAAAAGGTCGCGGGGAAAATAAAG
>CAVIFG010000067.1:8314-9612 GCA_963641955.1 Escherichia coli | reverse complement strand
GCACATCACCGTTTACGTTCACGACAACGCACAGGGCGCCGAAATGCTCGCGGCGATACGCTCGCTTATCGAGGGCTACGCGCAGAACAATTCCGACGGATATTACGGAAATATCCGTATGCAGCTTGCAAATGTAAAGGAAGAGGACTGGGCAAATAACTGGAAGAAATATTACAAGCCTTTCCGCGTTGGAAAGAGCCTTGTTATCAAGCCCTCCTGGGAGAATGTTACCCCCGCGGACGGCGACAAGATCCTCGAGATCGACCCCGCCTCCACATTCGGCACGGGTCAGCACCACACCACAAAGCTTGTCATGGAAACCCTCGAGAATGTTATCAAGGGCGGCGAGCGCGTGCTTGACCTCGGCTGCGGAAGCGGCATACTTTCCATCGCGGCAATGCTTTTCGGCGCGGAGAGCGTTACCATGTGCGATATCTTCGAGAATGCCGTTAAGACCGCTTCCGAAAATGTCGGCAAGAACCATATCCCGTCCGAAAAATACCGCGCATTCTGCGGTAATATCATCGACGACGCAGCCCTGCGCGAAAAGCTCGGCACTGGCTACGACGTTATCTGCGCAAATATCGTCGCGGATGTGATCATCGGCATGAGTCCTCTGTTCGGCGGGTTCATGAAGGATGACGCGAAGCTTATCGTGTCCGGCATAATCGACGAAAGAATGGACGAAGTTACCGCGGCGCTCGCCGAAAACGGCTTCAGAATGCTCAACCTCGCCAACGAAGAGGGATGGAACTGCATCCTTCTCGAAAAGGCGCGGTAATGCTGTCGCAATGTCCGCCGCAGGCGCATATACTGCCTCAAGGAGGCGGTTCAGATGGAATATCTGTATGTTCTGGCGTTGATGTTCCTGTCCATTTTCGGGCTGGTCATGCTGATAAGGCTGTTTTTCGGGGCGCTGTTCAGAAGCTCCGTAAGGCGGTACGATGTGTATGTCAAGGCGGATGAGAATATAGGCGAGTTTGTGGGGCGGGCGCACCGTTCGGATTTCATCGGGGATATCTACCTCGTTACCGACGGCGCGAACGATCCCGCAGAAAAACTTGCGGAACAATATCCCGATGTGAATATCGTCGGGAAAACAGGTCGGTGAATTTTTTGGACAATAACGCGAGCCTTCTGTCCGTTTCGGGAACGGTGGAGGATGTTATCTTTTATAATGAGGAAAACGGCTACATCGTTCTCGATATGGATGTTGAAGGGACGCTGCTTACCGCCGTGGGAAATATGGGCGACGTGCGCGAGGGCGAAAAGCTCACGCTGTACGGCGACTATATCAA
>CAVIFG010000067.1:0-8304 GCA_963641955.1 Escherichia coli | reverse complement strand
CGTCAATGCAATAAGAAAATACCTCGGCTCGGGCGTTATCGCGGGGATAGGCCCTGCCATGGCGAAGCGCATCGTTCAGGCGTTCGGAGAGGACACGCTGAAAGTCCTCGAGGATAAACCCGAGCAGCTTTCCGCCATAAAGGGCATATCCCCCGAGCGTGCGCAGAGCATCGGCAGGGAATTCCGCGGAATATCCGGACTGCGCAAGGCGATGACGTTCTTCTCGGCATACGGGATACAGCCGATGTACATTGCCGCCGCATGGAAAACCTACGAGGGCAGGACCGTTGAGATCGTCCGCGAGAACCCCTACTGCCTGTGCGAAAGCGGCATAGAACTGCCGTTCCGCGACGCGGACAGAATGGCGATGGATATGGGCATCCCCCGCGACAGCGAGGAGCGCATATATGCGGGTACCCTGTGGATGCTGCGCCATAACGCAAACAACGGCAACACCTGTATGCGCGAGGGGGAGCTTACCGAAAAGGTATCCGAAGTGCTCATGGTGGATGAAAGGCTCTGCTGCGCCGTGCTGCCGCTGGCGGAGGGCAGGGGGGATATCATCCGCGACGATAAGTACGACGAGAAATTCGTTTTCCTGACCGAGTATTACAACGCCGAGGTGTTCATCGCGGACAAGCTTGCGGAGATGATAAAGCGCGACGACATCCCGCACAGCGACTATTCCTCCGAGATAGACGGAATAGCGTGGACGCAGGGGATAGAGTACGCCGAGCGCCAGCGCGAAGCGATAAACGGCTGCATGAACAACCACGTTTTTATCCTCACGGGAGGCCCCGGCACGGGCAAGACCACTACCCTCAACGCAGTTATCGAGCTGTGCAGGCAGCGCGGGCTGAAACTGAAGCTTGCCGCCCCGACGGGCAGAGCCGCAAAGCGCATGGCTGACCTCACGGGCGCCCCCGCGCAGACGATACACAGGCTTCTCGAGGTGGATTTTGCGGCGGGGGGAAGCTCGTTCCGCCGCGGCTCGGATAATCCCATAAGCTGCGATGTGCTGATAATTGACGAGATGTCCATGGTGGATACGCTGCTGATGGCTTCGCTGCTGAAAGCGGTGAAAAGCAGGACGCGGCTCATCATGGTCGGGGACAGCAGCCAGCTTCCGTCCGTGGGCGCGGGCAACATCCTCCGCGACCTTATCGAGGGCGGAAGAGTGCCCAAGGTGGAGCTGAAAGAGATATTCCGTCAGGCGGCGGAGAGCCTTATCGTAACGAATGCGCACAGGATAGTGCGGGGAGAAATGCCCGTGCTGAACGACAGAAAGAGCGACTTCTTTTTCATGCCCTCCGAAAGCGAGGAGAACACCCTGCGGCTGGTGGTTGAATTGTGCAAAACCCGCCTGCCGAAATCCTACGGATTTGACCCCGTGAACGATATACAGGTGCTGTGCCTTTCCAAAATGGGCACGGTGGGAACGCAGTCGGTCAACAAGGAATTGCAGCTTGCGCTTAATCCCCCCTCAAAGGACAAGCGCGAGTTGAAATACATAAACACCCTCTTCCGCGACGGCGACAAGGTCATGCAGACGAAAAACGACTACGACGTTGAATGGCGCCGCGGTGACGAAAAATCCCACGGAATATTCAACGGGGACATCGGCAGGATAAAATCCGCCGACAGGGTAAACGACATCTGCGAGATAGATTTCGACGGGCGCTCCGCCACCTATGACAGCGAAATGCTGCGGAGGATAGAGCACGCCTATGCCGTGACCGTCCACAAAAGTCAGGGAAGCGAGTACCCCGCGGTGATAATCCCGCTGCCGAACGGCATGGACAGGCTTTCCTACCGAAATCTTCTGTACACGGCGGTCACCCGCGCAAAGCGCATTTTGATACTCATCGGCACCCCCGCCAAGGTGTACGGAATGGTAAACAACGACAGGCGCACGCGGCGTTATTCCTGCCTTAAACCCATGCTGGAGGATCATTTTGTGGAGTGAGGCAAGACGTGCGGCAATGGCGTTTTTCTTCCCGAACAGGTGCCCGTTCTGCGACAGGCTGATCGGCGCGCTTGAATATTACTGCGTTGAGTGCGCGGAGCTGATAAGGCGTGTTGACGGGGAGATAACTCTGCCGGAGGGCGTTTCGGAAATGTTTGTCTGCTGCGAATATACGGGGCGGGCAAGGGACGCCGTGCTGCGGCTGAAAGAAGGCGGATACGCCTATTCCGCGGAAACCCTCGGAATGATGATGACGGAAAATATAGGCGCAAAAATCCGCGGATACGACGCGCTGGTGCCTGTGCCAAGCTCGTTTGGGAGCGTTTTAAGGCGCGGGTATGCTCCCGCGGAGGAAATCGCGCGGGAGATATCAAAGCGCAGCGGCGTGCGGATAAGGCGGCTGCTTTATGCCGCCGCTACAAAGGACGAGCAGAAGCGCCTTTCCACGCGGGAGCGCATTCTCAACGCGGGCGACAGCTTTACTCGTGCGAAATGCCGCAGCGTCAGGAGTATGCGGCTGCTTCTGGTGGATGATATCGGCACCACCGGCGCAACGCTCAGCGCGTGTGCTTTGCTGCTCCGCAGGGCGGGCGCGGCGGAGGTCGGGGCGGCAGTTTTTGCCGTGTCGCCGTTCGATGAAAATGCTTGAAAATTTATGTATAATGTGTTATACTGAAATATCGGGTCACAATAATTATAAAGGAATGTTTCTATGACTTCAAGAATATCCGCTGAGGAAATGGCTTTACAGCGGGAATATATGAAAAAGGTCGCGCAGCTCAACGCCCGGCGCGACGAGCCGCCCATCGCCCATGTCCACAGCTTCGGCTGCCAGCAGAATGTAAGCGACGGCGAGAAGATAAAGGGAATGCTGGCGGAGATGGGTTACGGCTTTTCGGGGGATACGGACGGGGCTGATCTGGTGCTGTTCAACACCTGCGCCGTCCGCGAGAATGCAGAGGACAGGGTGTTCGGAAACCTCGGCGCGCTGAAGCACAACAAGCGCAGGAAGCCCGATATGCTCATCGGGGTCTGCGGCTGCATGGTGCAGCAGGAGCACATCACCGAGCGCATACAGAAAAGCTTTCCGTATGTCGATATGGTGTTCGGAACGCACGTCCTGCATACGCTTCCGCAGCTTATCTACGAAACGCTGACAACGAGGAAGCGGCACATCTCCATCCCCGAAAGCGACGGCGTCATCGCCGAGGGAATACCCCTCCGCCGCGAAAGCGCCCTTAAAGTAAGCATACCGATAATGTATGGCTGCAACAACTTCTGCACCTACTGCATCGTGCCGTATGTCCGCGGCAGGGAGCGCTCCCGCGCGTTCGGCGACGTTGTCGCGGAGGCAAGGCAGGCGGTGGAGAACGGCGCAAAGGAACTGCTTCTGCTGGGGCAGAACGTAAATTCCTACGGCAAGGAGATAGGCACGAATTTTGCGGAGCTTCTGCGGGCGATAAACGCCATCGACGGCGAGTTCAGAATATGCTATATGTCCAGCCATCCGAAAGACGCCACCCCCGAGCTTATCGACGCCATCGCTTCCTGCGAAAAGGTTACAAGGCACTTCCACCTGCCCGTGCAGTCGGGCAGCGACAGGATACTGAAGCTTATGAACCGCCATTACACCCGCGAGGATTATCTGAAGCTCGTGCGGTATGTGCGGGAGCGCGTTCCCGACGCGGCGCTTACATCCGATATAATCGTGGGCTTCCCCGGGGAAACCTACGAGGATTTTCAGGATACGCTTTCGCTTATCCGCGAGGTGAAGTACGACTCGCTGTACACCTTTATTTACAGCCCGAGAAAGGGCACAAAGGCGGCGGAAATGCCCGACCCCATCTCCGCGGAGGAAAAGGGAAAGTGGTTCCGCGAGCTGCTGGATGTTCAGCAGGAGAGCGGCTGCAACGCGTATTCGGGCTATATCGGAAAGACCATGCGCGTGCTGTGCGAGGGCCCCGGGCGCACCCGCGACGGCTGCCTTACGGGAAAGACGCAGCAGAACGTTATAGTGGATTTTGACGGCGACAGGTCGCTTATCGGCAGCTTTGTCGACGTGGAGATAACCGACGCGCTCAACTGGGCGCTGCTCGGAAAAATTGTTAATAAATAAGGAGAATAATCATGACAGTTATCGAAGGTGCAAGACAGCTCGGCAAGGCGTTACAGGCCGACGAGAGATATATCGAATATGTAAACGCAAAGAACGTCAACGACGCGGACGAGGCGCTTCAGGATCTCATCGGCGAGTTCAACCTTGCAAGGCAGAACGTTGCCATGGAGCAGGGCAAGCCCGAGGGCGAGCAGAACGAGGAAAAGCTCAAGGAGCTTACCGCCAAGATGCACACCGCCTACAACGCAGTAATGACCAACGAAAACATGGCGAACTTCACCATGGCAAAGGCGGGCATGGACAAGCTTATGAGCGAGATAAACACTATCCTCACCTACTGCGTTGAGGGAATGGACCCCGAAACCTGCCCCAGCGAAGTTCCCACAGGAAACTGCACAGGCTCCTGCGCAAGCTGCGGCGGCTGCCACTGATAAAATACCGGTTTAGAAACGGAGAGGAAACATGGCTCAGGAAACGGAAAAAATGTCCCCGATGCTCAAGCAGTATCTCGATATAAAGGAAAAATACCGCGATTATATACTGTTTTTCCGTCTGGGAGATTTTTACGAAATGTTTTTTGAGGACGCAGTAACGGTGTCGCGCGAGCTGGAGCTTGCGCTGACATCGCGGGCGGGCTCGCCGATGTGCGGCGTGCCGTACCACAGCTGCGAGGTGTACATAAAAAAGCTGATAGACAAGGGCTTCAAGGTAGCCATCTGTGAGCAGCTCACCGACCCCGCGCTTTCAAAGGGGCTGGTGGAGCGCGATGTTATCCGCCTTGTCACCGCGGGCACAGTTATTGAAGCGAGTATGCTCAGCGAGGACAGCAACAACTACATCACCTGCATTTATTCGGACGAGGTGTGCTCGGCGCTTGCCTTTGCGGATCTTTCGACGGGAGAGGTGCACGTTTTTGAAAAGCGGGGAAAGGATCGCGAGCAGGAGATAATCTCGGAGCTTTCGCGGTTTGCGCCGGTCGAACTGCTGATAAACAAGGGCTTCCTTGATCTGAAAGAGGTCAACGAGTTTGTCGGGAACAGGCTGAAAAGCTGCTCCTGCGAGATGCTGGACGACGAAATGTTCTCGAACGACGACCTTTGCGCCATCACAAACCAGTTCGAGGAGGGCAGCACCGCCGAGAGCCTCGGCATATCTTCCATGCCATACGCACAGCGGGCGCTCTGCGCGATGTTCCGATATTTCGGCGAGACCCAGAAAGCGACGGTAAAGCGCTTCGTCGGCATGAAGATACATTCCGACGGGGAGTTTATGGGGCTTAACCTCACCACCCGCCGCAACCTTGAACTCACCGAAACCATGCGCACCAAGGAAAAGCGCGGCTCGCTGCTGTGGGTGCTGGACAAAACGGTGACTTCCATGGGACGGCGCCGCCTTAAAAGCTGGGTGGAGCAGCCGCTTATCGACCCGACTGCGATACTTCGCAGGCTTGACGCCGTGGAGGAACTCACGAAGAACACCGCAGTCCTCTCCGAAATATGCGACGCGCTGAAAGGCATATACGACCTCGAGCGCCTTATGACCCGCGTTATGTATAAATCCGCGAACCCGCGGGATATCTATTCCCTCGGGCAGACCTGCCTGCGGCTGCCGGAGCTTAAAAAGCGCCTGTCCGTGCTCAATTCCCGCCTGATGGTCGACCTGAACAACCGGATAAGCGAGCTGGAGGACGTCGCGTCCCTTGTCGAAAACGCGATAACCGACGACCCGCCCCTGCTGATGAAAGACGGCGGAATAATCAAGGACGGCTTCAACGACGAGATAGACAGGCTGCGCTCCATCGCGGGCGGCGGCAAGGAGATACTCGCCGAGATAGAAGAGCGCGAAAAGGAAGCCACGGGCATACGCACGCTCAAGGTCGGATACAACCGCGTTTTCGGGTATTACATCGAGGTTTCCAACAGCTTCAAGGCGCAGGTGCCCGCGCACTATCACAGAAAGCAGACCCTCACCAACGGCGAGCGGTATATCACCGACGAGCTGAAAAAGGTGGAGGGCGAGATACTCGGCGCCAACGACAAGATACTCGCGCTGGAGCAGGCTGTTTTCGCCGAGGTGCGGGATTTCATCGCGACCAAGCTTGAAGAAATCCAGACCACCGCGCAGGCTGTTTCCGAAACCGACGCGCTGTGTTCCTTCGCGCAGGTGTCCGTTGAAAACGGCTATGTGAAGCCCGAAATGACCCTCGAGAGCGTTATCGACATCAAGGACGGCAGGCACCCCGTTATCGAAAAGATACTCGGCGACAGACCGTTCACGCCGAACGACGCGCGGCTTGACATAAAGGACAACAGGCTCATAATAATCACCGGGCCGAATATGTCGGGTAAATCCACGTTCATGCGGCAGACCGCGATAATCGTTCTTATGGCGCAGATAGGCTGCTTTGTCCCCGCAAGGTACGCGAAAATCGGCGTGGTGGATAAGATATTCACCCGCGTCGGCGCTTCGGACGACTTAACGGCGGGGCAGTCTACCTTTATGGTGGAGATGAACGAGGTCGCGGAGATACTCAAAAACGCAACATCGAAGAGCCTTGTTATCCTCGACGAAATAGGCAGGGGAACATCTACGTTCGACGGAATTTCCATCGCAAGGGCGGTGGCGGAGTACATAAGCGGAAAGCAGATCGGCTGCAAGACGCTGTTCGCCACGCATTATCACGAACTTATCGCCATGGAAAAGGAAACGGAGGGCGTGCGGAATTACAGCGTTGCCGTTTCCAAGCGCGGGGACGATATCAAGTTCCTGCACAAGATAGTCGAGGGCGGAACGGACGACAGCTACGGCATTGAGGTCGCAAAGCTGGCGGGGCTTCCGCAGAAAGTAATAATCCGCGCCAAGGAAGAGCTGAAAGAACTCGAAGTCAGCGGAAAGGTCCGCATGGCGGAGGTTATCGAGAAATCCGCGGATGATCAGTTCAGCTTCACGGCGGTGAACGAGCAGAACGCCATTGCGAAACTGCGCACCGCGGATATAAACAGCATGAGCCCGATGGACGCGCTGCTGTTCGTCAGGGATTTAAAAGAGTCGCTTCAATAATGGGGCGATATGCAGCGTTAGAACGGAGAAACAATGCCAAAGATAAATCTGCTTGAAAAGAGCGTGTACGAACTCATCGCGGCGGGCGAGGTGATAGAGCGCCCGTCGTCGGTGATAAAGGAGCTTGCGGAAAATTCCATAGACGCGGGCGCGCATACGATAACCGTCGAGATAAAGCGCGGCGGCATATCCTACATACGCGTAAGCGACGACGGCTGCGGCATGGCATACGAGGATATCCCCACGGCATTCCTGCGCCACGCCACCAGCAAGGTGTATTCCGCGGACGACCTCGAAAACATAAATACGCTCGGCTTCCGCGGCGAGGCGCTCGCCTCCGTGTGCGCGGTGGGCAGGGTGGAGTGCCTGAGCAAGCGCCCCGAGGATAAGCTCGGGACGTCCTACCGCATCGACGGCGGGGATATCGTCGAGTACGAGCGCACGGGCTGCTCGGACGGCACCACAATAATCATCCGCGACCTTTTCTTCAACACCCCCGCGCGGCTGAAATTCCTCAAAAAGGACGTTACGGAGGGGAATTACTGCGCGGCTGTCATTGAAAAACTCGCGCTGTCGCACCCGCAGGTATCGTTCAGATTTATCCGCGACGGCAGGCAGACCATGATGACCGGCGGCGACGGGGAGTATTACAGCGCGGTGTATTCCGTGTTCGGAAAGCAGTTCGCGGCGGGACTTATCCCCGTGGACGGCATTTACCGCGATATAAGCGTTGCGGGGTATGTTTCCAGCCCGCTGTTTACCCGCGCGAACCGTTCCATGCAGAATTTCTTTGTAAACGGCAGGAGCGTCAAGAGCCCGCTGTGCTGCGCGGCGCTTGAAGAAGCGTTCCGCAATAATATCATGGTGGGGAAATTCCCCGCCTGCGTGCTGTGCATTAATCTCGACCCGTCCATGCTGGACGCGAATATTTCCCCGACCAAGACGGAGGTGCGCTTTTCCAACGAAAAATCGGTTTTCGACGCGATTTATTTCGCGGTGAAAAACGGGCTGCTCGGCTACGACGAGAGCCGCGAGATACAGCTTCCGAACGCGGCGGAGCAGACCCCCGCGGCAAAGCGTGAGCCTGCCACCGTGGCTATCCCGTCGGGAAACGCGGAGGTCACCTACCCGCAGAAAACCGCAGAGCCGACCAAGTTCACGC
>CAVIFG010000066.1:7224-9761 GCA_963641955.1 Escherichia coli | reverse complement strand
CTTAAATTCAGCCAAAACCACAAAATTAATAACATAGTCCGAAATGCCGTAACATTTTCCTCTCCAAATTGTCTTAATTAATGAAAGGCTATAATTTCATCTTTTAAATTTATTCAATAACTATTCTCAACACAGGAGGACACCGCAATGAAAACATCATTCAAAACCATAATATCAGTCCTTGCCGCCGCGTCTGTACTTGCCGCGGCAACGGGCTGCGGGACAACGCCCGCCCCCGAAAGCAGCGAATTCGACCCCTACGCAGAGGAACGGGCGGCGCTCGGAGAAGCAACAGATAAAGAAATAACAACAAAAACCGATAATTTCACGCTGAGCCTGCTGTACGGCGAATATTCCAACGGGAAAATAACCGAAAAGATCACGCTGAAACTGACCGACTCCGAAAACAATACATTTGAAAGTGACGCGACAAGCCCCGCCCTTTCGGGAACCGCACCTTATAATTATCTTCCCGACGGCAGCGGATTCAAGCTGATAGCGACAGAAACCGAAGTATATCCTCTGTTCGCGGCACTGATGGTGCCCATTTCGGAGGAGGGAAATATAACTTACTTCGCTACATTTTATTGCTTCGACGGAAACAGTTTGGATCTGTACTTCCCGAAGGATAAAATCGGCCAGTTCTTCCCCCTTATCAGCGATGCGAACAGCGTTGTGATAAGGCAAAAATATTTCGCATACACCGATGATGAAACAGGTAGTACCGTCGAGTTTGAAATAGAGGGCGGAACAACACCCGAAACCGCAGGCGAAGAATCAACCCAGCAGTCAATGCCCGCCCCCTTTTCCGACGAAACAGACGGCGACGCACACAGCACGTTCTATCAGCCCTGCCGCAGGACCCTCGACAATATCCCCGTGGAGCTTATGCGCCTACGGGATGACGCGGAAGTAGAAGCATGGATAAACTCGTTCACCCCCATCTATACCGCCGCCCCCGACAGCATAGCCGACTATGCCAACATATATTCATTTGTTACGCACTTCAATATCACCCGCGAGGAAGCGGAAACCGCCCTGTCGGTTTACCTTACCACGGACGACGAGCAGATAAAAATCACCAAGGAAGAACTTGACGTCATTTTTTCGGGGGACATCGGGGCGATAACCAAGGAATTTGCTTCGGAATATTCCATCGTTTCGGGGGAGCATATCTACTCCCCGAGCTGGGTTTACAGCCACACGGCGGAGGATTATAAATTTGCGGGAATAACCCCGCAGGACATTGCGGAAAAATCCGCGCTCTATATGGAAATGGACTTGACCGACGACGCAAAAGCCGCCCTTGAAGCAAAATTGTCCGATACTGAAGAGCCAGCGCTGTCGCTTCTGAATTGTAGCGCAAACGAGGATGGAGCTTATTGCATAGACCAGACCACATGGAAATCATCAGACGATTATACGCTGTTTCGGAAATACTTTTTTGGCACATGGGAAGGCAGCTACCGCTTTCCCGAATATCCCGAACAGAAGAGCCTTATTATTGACGACTCCGAAAAATCGTTTGTCATGACTGAATCGGGTATTCGTGTGCTTGACGGATTTTACGAAACGGGAGTTCACGCGTTAGCTTTTATGATAGGAAGCGACAGCGGCAGCGCGATAATCTGGATAAATCCCGACGAACCCGATACGATTTACATGGCATGGGGTGGTATGACCTCACCGCTGTGGTCGCGGGATGAAAGCGGAGAATATTCAACCGTGCCGGTTGTGTATACCCTGAGAAAAACCGATGTACCTCTCAACGAGCCGCAGGATAATTTTTTAAGTATATTCAGACTTCGTGAAATGGCGCGAGAATACGGAATCGATAATGAGCTACTCGTTAACATAGAGTATGAAAGCGACGGGACGACGCTTTATCACGATGATTGGTACCAGCTTTACCCTATGTACCTTGTTTCCGAAGACGAGGATAAAATCGTAATCAGAACATCCGTCGGCAATGCTGACGATGCCAACCCAAAAACTGTTGAGGTAATGTGCACGTTTGAAAAGGCAGACGGCGAATGGAACAGGAGCATTGAATTAATTTGACGCCTTTTTAATCCGCTTGTTGGTTTCCCGACAGCAGTTATCAGATAATCAATGACAACGCAGAACCGATACAAAACTTAACGAACGACCGAAGGAGCATATCGCTTCTTTGGTCGTTTTTTATTGCGCTCCTTAGGATGAAGCACATAGGTTTTCCAAATCATTTTTATTTACTCACGTCGCTTTTCCGCTTTCCCGCGCGATTTTCAATTGAAATATGGGCGATATTCAACCTGAAGCTGATATTTTGTTACCATTCAACCCATAATTTAATTCATAAACCACAAATCAGTTGAATTCAACAACAGTTTGTGGTATACTGAATGTAAAGGAAATCGCAGGGAGGTATGGTAATTGGACAGCACATTCAACGAAAATCTTCGCAGGATACGCAAGGAAAAGAAAGTAACGCAGGAGCAGCTTGCCGAAGCCGCGGGGGTATCCCCGCAGGCGGTTTCAAAGTGGGAGATGAACAG
>CAVIFG010000066.1:4920-7214 GCA_963641955.1 Escherichia coli | reverse complement strand
GAACAGCTTCCCCGACGCGGCGCTGCTGCCGAAAATTGCTGAAAAGCTCGGGGTTTCCATCGACGAGCTTTTCGGGCTGAAAAACGAGAGCATTTCCATTTACGACAGGGTCATGCGGCACATAAGGAACACTCCGCAGGAAAACCGCTTCGACGAGCTGTTCAGCATATTTCGGGCGTTTCCGCTGGCATTCTGCGGGGCGGCAAGGTACGACCCTATCCCCGAGGAAGTTCTCGCCTGCGAATACGACAGCCACAGCCGCATAAATATACAGGGCGGGTTTCTCGAAATGCGCTGCAACGCCAATCTCCAGTTCGCATTCCTGTTTCCCGAGCCGAAGTGCGGCTACGACAAGGTGCTGAAATACGACGAGAAATATGTTAAGCTTTTCGGCGTGCTTTCAAAGCCGAACGCGCTGAAAGCGCTGTATTTCCTCGCGGGGCGGGACGGCACCATGTTCTTCAAGAAAGACACCCTTGTACATGAACTCGGGATAACCGCCGAAAACGCCGCCGAGATAATAAAGGATTTCTGCGAGATAGGCTTTATATGGGAAGCCACCCTCAACGGAGGGGACAGCAGCGAGAAAATATATCAGTACATCTCCCGCTGCGAGCTGGTAGCATTCATTGCCGCCGCGAGGGATGTCATAAGTCCGCCGACAAATTTCAGCTATAATAACGACTGGCGCTACGAGCGCTATTTCAAGAACGACACATACAAGGAGGGCGCAGATGAAAAAGAAAACTGACGAAAATCAGAACCCCCTGCACCGCGAATACGGCCTTTGGAGCAACATCCGCTGGACGATTTCGGCGGTGCGGCGGCACGAAAAGGGATTGTTCCTGCTTGTGCCGTTCGCGATCATATGCCCGCCGCTGATGAATTATCTGTGGACGTTCATCTCGAAATTCGTTATCGACATGATAACCGGCGAAGCGGGCTGGCAGGCGCTTCTGTGGGTCATGGTTTTATTCACCGTGATACAGCTTGCTTCCACCATGATGAATACGTTCTACAGCAGCGAGCAGTGGTGGAGGTTTCTCCACGCCCGCTTTATGGTGGTGGGCGAGAAAAACCGCAAGGTAATGAATATTGATTTCCAGCACCTCGAAAACCCCGACGTTATGGACTGCTACCAAAAGGCGACCAACGCCTGCAGCGGCAACAGCGAAGGCGTCGAGGGAATGATACGGCAGCTGTGGCTGCTTCTGACGTCGATATCCGTTTCGGTGGCGGGACTGTGCATCCTCGGTACGTTCAACCCGTGGATCACCCTTGTGATGGTCGCCATTTCGGCTGTTACCTGCTTCGTCGGCGACAGGTTCAACAAATATTCCAAGGCGAAGATATGGGACCCCCTCGCGCAGTGGTGGCGCAAGGACAACTACATGAAATGGCAGATAACCGACTTTTCCCCCGCAAAGGACATCCGTCTTTTCGGCCTGCGGGACTGGCTGGTGAACAAGTTCCGCGAGCTGAAAAAAGAACGCCTCGAGGCGCAGAAAAAGAACTGCGTTCTCTGGTTCTGGTCGTCGATTTTTTCGAGCGTGATAGTGGCGCTTTCCCACTGCGTGGTGTATGCATGGCTGATATGGTCGGTGGCATACGACGGGCTTTCGATAGGCGATTTCAGCCTGTACCTTGCTTCCTCGATGACGCTGTTTCAGTACATCAATATGCTTTTCAACAGCTTCGGCGAGCTTATGCGGTTAAGCAGGCAGGTGGACGATTTCCGCAGCTTTATGGACTTTGACGGCGGCGATATCGACGACGGCGGAAAGCCTGTTCCCGAAATGGACAAATACGAATTTGAGTTTAAGAACGTATCCTTTAAATATCCCAAGGCGGAGAACTACGCGCTGAAAAACCTCACGCTGAAACTCAACGCAGGCGAGCGCCTTGCGGTGGTGGGGCTGAACGGCGCGGGAAAATCCACGTTCATAAAGCTTCTCCTGCGGCTGTATGAGCCGACGGAGGGCGAGATACTGCTGAACGGAGTAAACATCCGCGAGTACAACAAGCGCAGCTACTACGGCGTTTTCGCGCCTGTTTTTCAGGAGGTGGAGCTGTTCGCGTTCCCGCTGGCGGAGAATGTTTCGATGCAGTCACCCGAGAAAACAGACAAGAAGCGCGCGGAGGAATGCCTTGTTTCTGCGGGCTTCGGGGACAAACTTGCGGAGCTTCCGAACGGAGTTGACACCGAAATATTAAAAATCATCCACGACGACGGCGTCGACCTTTCCGGCGGCGAGAAGCAGAAGCTTGCCCTTGCGAGGGCGCTGTACAAAGGC
>CAVIFG010000066.1:0-4910 GCA_963641955.1 Escherichia coli | reverse complement strand
CCTCGGTCGTGGCGCTCAAGCCGGCGGTGCTCGTGCTGGACGAACCCACCGCCGCGCTGGACGCCATCGCCGAAAGCAAGCTTTACAACGATTTCGACAGGCTCATCGGCGGAAAAACCGCAGTGTACATCAGCCACAGATTAAGCTCCACGCAGTTTTGCAGCAACATCGCGCTGTTCAAGGACGGAACGCTGTGCGAGTACGGCACGCACGAAAGCCTTTTGGAAAAAGACGGAGCCTACGCGGAGCTTTTCCGCCTGCAGGCGCAGTATTATGTAGAAGAGGAGGCGGCAAATGTCTGAGCAGAAACGGAATAAAATAACCCGCGAAACATTGAAATTCGTGTTCCGCACCGCGTGGAAAGAGCGCCCCTCGGTATTCATCGTGTATGCGATGAGATTTGTTTCGGATTTTGTTTCCCATATGCAGAACGCCATCATGGCGAAGTTTATCATAGACGAGCTTGTGCTTGTAATTTCGGGCGGAGATGTGCGGCAGCATATCATAAACGCGGCGCTGTTCGCGGGAATATACATCGGCGTGCAGCTTCTGACGAGCGTGCTTGGTTCTGCGGCGACACAGCTTGAGTCGTACTATTCCGAGTGGTTCAACGAGTATATAGACATTCAGCTTGCCGATCAGACCATGAAGATGGATTTCGAGCACACCGAGGACCCCGAAGCCCTCGACGCACTGGAAAAGGCGCAGGAGGGCATGTCGTGGTACAGCGGCGGCATCGTCGGCGTGCTGGGGACGGTTTTCAGCCTTATAAACAATGTGGCGGCGCTGCTTGGTGTTTCGGTGATTATCCTGTTCACCTGCCCGTGGCTGCTTCCCGTGCAGGTGGCGGCGCTGGTGGTAATCACGATATTCAACGCAAAGAACAACAAGATACAACTCGAAAGCTTTATGGCGCTTTCAAAATTCAACCGAATTTTCGGCTATGTTTTCTGGCAGCTTGCGGATTTCAAGCTTGGCAAGGACATCCGCCTTTACAACAGCGCGGACATGATGTGCAACAAGGCGCAGTATTACGTCGACGAACAGATCGGGGTAGAGCGGGATACCGTGAGAAAACAGCGGAAAAACACATGGGTGACGGACGCCGCAGACGCCCTCAGAGATGGGATAAGCTATTTCTACATAGGCTTCCTTGCGATAACAAAGGCGATAACCGTGGGCGATTTCTCGATGTGCGTCAGCGCCGCCAGCACGCTGTATGGAAGCCTTTACGGCATCACATACGATATACAGCGCATCACCCAGAAATGCGCCTATGCGCACAGGTATATTGAGTTTATGAACTTCCCCGCCGCCATGGAAAAGGGCACGAAATCCATAAAGCAGGGGGAGCACACGATAGAATTCCGCCATGTAAGCTTCAAATATCCCCGCTCCGAAAAGCTTGTCCTGCGGGATATAAACCTCACGATAAGATCCGGGGAGCATATTTCGATAGTCGGGCTGAACGGCGCGGGAAAGACGACGTTTATAAAGCTTCTGTGCCGGCTGTACGATGTCACCGAGGGAGAAATTCTCGTCGACAGCGTGAACATAAAGGAGTATTCCGAGGAGGAGTACCGAAAGCTGTTCGCGGTGGTGTTTCAGGATTTCAAGCTGTTTGCGTTCAGCCTGCGGGAGAACATCGCATTCGGGGAGCAGGCGGACGACGCGGAGCTAGAGCGGGTGCTGAAGCTCGCGGGGCTGTGGGACGACGTGGAGAAGCTTCCGAATGGGCTTGACACCATGCTGTACAAAAGCTTTGATGAAAACGGAACGGATCTTTCGGGCGGACAGCGGCAGAAAGCGGCTATCGCGCGGGCGCTGTACAGGAACGCGCCGGTGGTCATTCTTGACGAGCCGACGGCAGCGCTGGATCCCGTGGCGGAGTATGAGATATATCGTCAGTTCAATACGCTGGTGGGCGGAAAGACGGCGGTGTATATTTCGCATAGGTTGTCGAGCTGTAAGTTCTGCGACAGGATAGTTGTGTTCGCGGAGGATACGATTAAGGAAAGCGGAACGCATGATGAGCTGGTTGCACTGAAGGATGGGATATATGCGAAGATGTTCGCGGAGCAGGCGAAGTATTATGTGGGGTGCGCGTGATTTTTAGTTAGTATTTCGTCTTTAAGGCGCCCATACACGCGGTCGAGGGGGCGACCCCCTCGCAGGTCAAGGGCAGCGCCCTTGTCGCCACCGCAGTGGCGAAACACCCCACGCCTTTAAAATTTCGCGCAGTGAAAGCTGTAAGTGGAAACGTTAATCCGACTTAAAAAGCGCTAAAGGGGTTTGGGGGAAAACAAGAGTTTTCCCCCCTAGCAACATATAAAAGTTAAAGGTTTCTTTCCTCAAAAACAGTCCGGGGGACTGTTTTTGACACGCGTATTTAATGCGCTGATAAATTCGCGACAGTTTAGCCATACGCACTCGCGTTCTCCCGCGCTCTTTCCTAAACAGTCCACCGGACTGTTTAGGAGGACAGGCGTTTGGAACTTTAATATGCACCTCGGGGGGAAAACTCTTGTTTTCCCCCCGTACCCCCTTTAGCGCTTTTTTGTCGTTTAAACTAGAATTAATTTGCACTCACTTTACCATAGTGTTTTCACAACTCCCTGTGTGAGGAGAGTTTCGCCACTGCGGTGGCGACGAGGGCGCCGCCCTCGACCCGCAAGGGGTGCGACCCCTTGACCGCGTGTATGGGTAGCATAAAGACGAAATGATAATCAAAAATAACAACGCGCAAGAACACGCCGCAAAATTTCCGCAAAAAAGGCAGGAGCCGCGCCCCCGCCTTTCTCACTTCCTCAAAAACATCATAGAAACACGGTACTTCCCGTCGGCATACTCATTCTTCATAACCCCGCCGTACTTCTCCACAATAGAACCCACCGACTGCACCCCGATACCAAGTCCGCTATGCTTCGTAGAATACAACACGCCTTTTCCATCCGACTTCGGCTCAGCACCGCAGGTGTTTTCTATGACAATAACCAGCGAATTCCCGTTCTCCACACGCGCCGCAACTGATATCTCCGCGTGCTCCGCGCCGGAACTGCGGCAGCCCTCCACGGCGTTTTCAAGCAGGTTTCCCGTCAGTACCGCGATATCAGGCTCGCTCATCCCAAGCTCCGCGGGTATCGCCGCGCTGCACCTGAACTCTATCCCATCCCGCCGCGCCATCTGCGCGTAATACGACAACAGCGTATTCACCGTGTCGTTGTCGCAATACACCAGCGTTTCCATTTCCGCAAGATCGCTCAGATACTTCGCGAAAAACGCCGAAAGCTCATCGTACCGCCCGTTTTTCAAATAGTCGTTCATCAATACGACATTATGCCGTATATCGTGCTTCATGCGGCGTATTTCCGAAACCTTTGACATAAGGTTCTTATACTCCAGCGTGTTCAGCTCAAGCTGATGGTTCTGTATCGTCAGTTCGTGGTTTTTCTGCTGCTCTTTCGAGAGGATTATCACCGCGTGGTACACTATAAACGACCCCACCGATATCGCAAACTGAAACACTGCGTTCTTCGGGTCGAGGGAAATTTCAAGCAGGCTCTCGCCGATGTGATAGGAAACGTAGTTCCATATCACATAAAACGTAAGCGGCACGCACCATACAAAATGCCATATCGTCTGAGACTCGCCCTTTGCCATGACTGGGGCGTAAATCTTCTTGAAATACACCCACAGCGGTATCAGTATTATAAGCTGCCATGCTATCAGCATCAGCGTGAAGCTCCAGCGGTAGCCCTGCACCGCGAGTTCCGGGAAAAATATGTTCTCGGTGCATTTCGCAAGAATGGTTATCGTGTTGCAGATGTTGGACATTATCAGCAGCGTGAAAGCCATCTGCCCCGGGTGCGCCTTTATCACCGCAAGATAGAACGTTATGTAAATGACCGTGCTGACCACGGATTTTATCCCCGACGAAACCGCAGGATAAAACGCCGCCCATGTGCCCAGCCCAAGCTGTATCACGCACACAAGCAGTATCGCCATGCGATACACCGCCCGCGGCACGCGCAGCTTGTCGTGAAACGGGTACACCGCCATCATAAGATACGGCATAAGATTGAACAGCGAGTACACCCACGCTTCTATAAGATTCAGCGGAGATGGCATCAGACGTTCACCTCCCGCCGCAGCTTTTCAAACATGAATTCGGCGTAGCACTGCTCCGCCTCCTTTACGCGGCGGCGGCTCACGGTGATGACCGTCCCGTCCTTCATGGTTATCTCGTCCTTTGAAAAGGAGATTATCTCGTTCATATTCACCATGCAGCCCTTTGAGCATTTGAGGAAGCAGCTGTGCCCCGCCAGCAGCTCTTCAAGGTCGGTCTGGCGCATACGCTGGCGCAGGGTGCGGCCGTCTTTAAGGTGGATATCTATTATGTGGTTGTAATATTCCGTGCTTATTATTCCCGAAACCGCCGCGGATGTCCCGTCGGGCAGGCGGATTATTTCGTTTTCGTCGGTAAGGATATGCAGGCAGTCAAGGCATTTCATAAGCGCGTCGAAATGCTCGTCCAGCGGCTTTATAAGGTAGTAATCCGCGCTGACCTTGTAGCTTTCGAATGCGTATTCGTTGCTTGTGCTGCAAAATACAAGCTTCACCGAATTATCCCGCCTGCGCACCAGCGAAGCGGCAGCGATACCATCCATCGCGTCCATGATGATATCCATAAAGATGATATCATAGGAGTTTCTTACAAAGCTTTCGGCAAACAGACGGCTGTCATCAAAGCATTCTGTTTTTTCGATTTTAACACCCAGCCTGTGAAATGCCTCCGCGATCGTTTTTCGGGTAGTTTCAAGATCGGATGGCGTATCGTCCACGATAGCGATTTTCATTGATTTCCTCCAAAGACCCGCCCGATTTTGTTATGCTATTTTAATATATTATAA
>CAVIFG010000065.1:1489-9766 GCA_963641955.1 Escherichia coli | reverse complement strand
GTATTTCGGTTCTCCTCGCTCTGATGTCCGTTTTCGTATATATGATAAGGCTATGGAACGCGGCGGGCTTGATTATCATTGGTCGCGATTCGAGCTGCAATTGCGTGACGATAAAGCCGCTGCTTTCCTCGCTGGTGATGGTTCTGTCGGTTATCGTTTCTGCGGTGTCATTAACAATTATCTTCGTTTCATCGTGCAGAACGAATCCGATACTAATCGTCGTCGCTGGTCGTCACCTGTATGGTGGCAGAAGTTTTTGCTACACGCGGAAAAGATATCTTTATACACAAAAAAGGATATTGAGTATAATTTATCGCGGCTAGAGCGTTACATATATCAGCAGTGCGGCAACAGCATATATACATACATTCAGTGCGTTGGTCAGCAATACTTTTGGACTGAAATTAATCGACGTGCCGAGCTGCTTAATAAATCACAATCCGACCTTGTCACCGAATACAACAAGCTGAATGAAGAACGCATTGAAGAGTATCGGCGTAAAAATCCATGGAGTAGGTTTTAATGATTACTGGTTATATTCCTCGCGAATGTCAATATTGTATCTGTCGTTTGTGCGGTCAAGCTGCTTGTCCTCATAGATCGCGACCAATCAAGCGTTGTAATCTCTGTTGGTCAGCGCACGAGCTGCGCCCGATACATGATTGTAGGAATTTTTATTTCAAGTGGTATCATCGCTATAAGGTTGTTCGGCGTTATAAATCACCGCGGGTTCGTTATGTTGATAAGACCAACGCGGATGATTTGCGCGTAATGCTTACCGAGATATTACAGCTGCTTCGCACTGGCGATCAGACTGTTCGCTCCGATGTTAATTGCGTTCGGCATAATTGCTTGTGTATTCGCTGCGATTATTTCGGTTCATGTTCCGACCGCTGCAAGCTCTGTATTAATTTTCGCGGCGAGCATCCTATTTCTATGTGTGCGGTTAAGGTTCTTCGGGATAAGCCTGGCTATTTTCCAAAACCCTCCACTTAATTGCGCAAAACATTAATTTCCTTAAAGCCTATGGTCTTTTTTGGAAGTGTTATTGCACAATCTGATTTCCTTTCTATGCGTGCGGTTAAGGTTCTTCGGAATAAGCCTGGCTGCTTTCCAAAATCCCCCACCGAATTGCGTAAAATTTTTATTTTACGCAATTAGCTATATTCTCACCTCTCAAAATTACAGTCAATCACTACAGTATATTATACTTGCTTTGCCGCCCCGTGTCAACCAGCTGTAAAACTCACAAAGAAAAATCGGACCGCGAAATATCACAGCCCGAGAAAAATTATCCAATGATGAACCACAACAACAGCAAGATCATCAGAAAAATAACATTGCTTATAGTAAAGCATAAAATATACCTTTGTTTAAGTTCACCGCATTTTACAGAAAGCTGCTTAAAGGATATCAAGCTCGCCATGGACGCGATCAACGTGCCCAATCCGCCGAGATTTGTACCTATGATAAGCGATTTAATATCACTTGTGAAGCCCGAAAGCAGCAATGCCGCGGGAACATTGCTTATAATTTGGCTTGACAGCACCGATGTTATGACCTCGCGACCTGATATAATGCCCTGTAAAAACTCGCGGAACCACTCTATTCTGCCCATATTGCCGATAAATACAAAAAATCCCACAAAAGTTGCCAGTAGTGAATAATCCACCTTCAACAGATTTTTCCTATCAAACAAAAGTACAACGATAAGCACGGCACACAGCGCCACAAGATAATGAATTACCCTGAGAACACACAACAGACATACCGCAAACAATATCAAATAAATAATTGCAAGCTTTTTGCCGCTTAATGCAGGCACATCGTTCAGCTTTATTTTGATTTTCTCATTTTTACAAATCGTCGACAAAATTATCCACACCAAAAGCATACCAAGCGACAGCATACTGTACGGCAGCATCAGCGCAACAAAGCTTCCTATCGACATATCGGACTTACCGAACAAATATAAATTCTGCGGATTTCCCAGCGGGGTCAGCATACTTCCCAAATTTGCCGCAATAGTTTCCATGGCGGTAAGCGGTATGATAAGCTTTTTGCAACGATCCTCACCCGCCATATCAAGCACGGTGTAAGTGAACGGCACCAGCGTTATAAGCGCCACATCATTTGTGATAAGCATACTCAGGAAAAAGCACATCAGCACAGGTATCAGCATAAGCTGACGAACCGAACCTACCTTTGAAAGCAGCTTCCCTGCCAGTATATCAAACACGCCTATCCCCCGCAGACCCGCAACAACAGTCATAAGGCAGAACAGAATGCTAAGCGTGCGAAAATCAATGTAATCTATGTATTCCGCATCGGGCACAACGAAAAACGCCGACACCACCGCAAGCAGGCACGCCGCAATAAGCACGGGTTCCTTTTTTACAAAAGCAATTATCTTCGACATCTCCGCACTCCCTTATGCGCGGCGGTTTCTCTGCATAATTGCTCCGCATGCAAAAAACAGCGCAAAAACTACTATGTTTACACATACGATGCTAGCGCCGCAGGGCGTATCCGCTGCATAGGATATCATCATACCCGCAATGAATGTTGTCACGGAAATCACCGCCGAGCATACCGTTACCGAAAGGAAGCTCTTGAACACTCTCATCGAGCAAAGCGCGGGGAAAATTATCAAGCTGGATATCAACATACTTCCCATAAGGCGCATTCCGATAACTATCGTCACAGCTGTAAGAAGCGCAATAAGCATATTGTAAAGATTTGCGTTTGTTCCCGTTGCCTTGGCAAAGCTTTCATCGAATGTAATTGCAAATATTTTTGTGTAGAAGAATATGAACATCGCGATAACTGCCACCGCAAGGACAACGCTTATCACAACATCCTCGCTGCTGACTGAAATAATGCTTCCGAAAAGATATGAATTTATGTCTATGTTCATACCGGAGGACATCGAAACCGCCATAACGCCTATCGCAAGCGCTCCCGTCGAAATAAGTGCTATCGCCGCGTCGCCCTTTATCTTGCCATCTGATGAGAGCCTGAGCAGGATAAACGCCGCAACGATAACCACAGGAATAGCCACCGCCATCGGCGCAAGATTCATTACAGTTGCAACCGCCAGCGCACCAAATCCAACATGAGAAAGCCCGTCGCCGATCATAGAATACCGCTTCAGAACAAGGCTTACTCCCAGCAGCGCCGCACAAAGCGAAACAAGTATGCCTACTACCAGCGCGCGCACAAGCACGGGAGCCGAAAGCATTTCAGATATCATATCAAGCATGATCAACGCCTCCTTTCAAGAAATCGGAAGAGCTGTCTGTAAGAAATTCATCAAGGGTGCCGAAAAACCAGCCCTCGCTTCTCAGACAGAGGATATGACTCGCATATTTCAGCGCTGCCGCCATATCGTGCGTAACCATTATAATAGTAACGCCGCTCTTGTTTATATCGGAAATAAGCTCGTAAAGCTCCGCCGTAACCATCGGGTCAAGACCCGATACAGGTTCATCCAGCAGCAGAAGCTTCTGCGTAGCGCATAAAGCACGCGCCAAAAGCACGCGCTGCTGCTGACCGCCAGAAAGCTCTCTGTAACTGCGCTTTTTAAATTCCGAAATGCCAAGCCGCTCCATATTTTCCGTGGCAAGCTTCCGCTCCTTTGCAGAATAAAACGGGCGTATCCCACGCTTGTTCAGGCAGCCCGAAAGAACGACCTCACCGACGCTGGCTGGAAAATCTCTCTGCGCGCCTGTCTGCTGCGGAAGATATCCTATTTCTTTTTTCAAAAGCCCGTCGCCGAATGTTATCGAACCGCCAACAGGCTTCTTTAACGAAAGCAGTGATTTTACAAGCGTGCTCTTGCCGGAACCGTTCTCTCCGACAATGCAGAGATAATCACCGCTTTTTACCTGAAAACTCATGTCTTTTATAACCGTCGTATTTTCATACGACAGCGTAAGATTTTCTGTAGTTATAAGTGCCATAATATCCTCTGATCTCTGTCATGAAAGTGCCGCCGAAAGCACCTCATAGTTTCTTGTCATCAACGAAACGTAGCTCTCCCCTGCCGTAAAATCATCCGCAGTTATGTTGTGGCAGGTGTGAAATTCCGCAGTTGGCAGCACCTTATCCTCGGCAAGCGTATCCGCAAGCTTATGATTTGAAAGTTCGATATAAAACACCGTCTTTATCGTATCGCCGTCATCAAGTCTGTCCAGCAGGAACGAAATGGTCTGCGCGGACGGCTCGACCTCGCTGCCGCAGCCAGGGAACGCCGCATAATAATTCAATCCGTATTCTCTGAAAAAATACAGCAGCGGGAACCTGTCGCCGAATACAAAATAACGTTTCTCGCCCGAAAGCAGCTCAGAAAAATCAGCGTCAAGCTTGTTTATCTGCGAGATATAGTTTTCCGCGTTGTTCTTGTACGTTTCCGCATTTTCGGGGGATATTTTCTCCGCCGCAGAAAGGACACTTTCTACTATCAGCGCGGCATTTTTCGGGGACGTCCATATATGCTCGTCATATTCATCTTCATGCTCGTCGTGGTCGTCATCTTCGTCCTGCATACCCTCAACGTGCTCCTCTTCCAGCGTCTCTACCGCATCCATCATACGCAGGGTGTTGACATCGTCCGCCGCGTCAAGTATCCCCTCGACCCATGCGTCTGATTCACCGCCGTTGTAAATGAACAGGTCGCAGCTATCTATCTTGACGATATCCCGCGCCGTCGGGTCGTAGCTGTGACTATCCGTGCCGGGTTTAAGCAACATAGTAACATTCGCTGTATCGCCGAATACCTGCCGCGCGAAATCATACGCGGGAAATATCGTTGTTACTATCGAAAGCTTTCCGCTGTCTGCATGGTTCTGCTGTTCATTAGATGAGCAGCCGCAGCACAGCGCCGCCGAAGCAGCAAGCAGGGCGGCAAGCAGTTTCTTTATCTTCATGTATTGTCCCTTTCTTTCTCTGTTTCTTTTTCTGTTCTTTCTTTTTCCGCACATTCGCCGCAGATACCATATATAACTGTCTTTCCGACATCCACGGTAAAATCATGGCTGCTTTCGATGTGTTGTTTCATCTCTGCCATGAAGCTGCAATCCATGTGTATTATCTTCATGCAGCGCTCGCATTTAAGATGGAAATGGCTGTCGCACCGCTCGGATTCGTTAAGCTGATACGTTGCGCCGTTTTCTCCGTCGGTATATTTCTTCAGCACTCCCTGCACTGCAAGCTTTGAAAGCGTGCGGTACACCGTCGCTTCGCCGACGGATATCTCGCCGCTCTTTATCAGATCTTTCGCGGTGAAACAGGTTCCGCGGTGCCTGCCGAAAAACTCAACTATTTCATCCCGCTGCTTTGTGTTATAACTATTGCGATCCATGCTGCTCACCTCAATTTGATTTTGATTTTCACTTTCAATTTCAGATTATAGCACATTTATCTCAGAAATGCAAGAGTTTTTACGCAATTATATTGATTTTTTCTGAAAAAAGTTGTATAATGGGAATGATAAATAAAAGGGCACACCAACTGCCCGATATTTGGAGGAAACAAAAATGGCAGAAATTCTTATCGAAACATCCGCAAGACACGTTCACGTTACACAGGAAACTCTCGAAGCCCTCTTTGGCAAGGGCGCACAGCTCACCAAGAAGAAGGATCTTTCCCAGCCCGGTCAGTTCGCAAGCGAGCAGCGCGTTACAGTTGTAGGCCCCAAGAAGGAGCTTGCAAACGTAAGCATCCTCGGTCCCTGCCGTTCCGCAGACCAGGTAGAGCTTTCCGCTACAGACGCCCGTTCCATCGGCCTTGGCATTGATATCCGCGAGAGCGGCGACATCGCAGGCACAGGCGGATGCACTCTCCGCGGCCCCGCAGGCGAAGTTACAATAAAGGAAGGCGTTATCGTTGCAAAGCGCCACATCCACATGATCCCCGAAACTGCTGAAAAGCTCGGCATCAAGAACAAGGATGTCGTTTGGGTAAAGTGTGTGACCAAGGACAGAACCGCTATCCTCGGCGATGTTGTTGTAAGAGTAAGCGACAAGTTTGCCGACGCAATGCACATCGACACCGACGAATCCAACGCAATCGGCGCTACACCCGGTCTTATGGGCGAGATCATCAAGGAACTCTGATAAGTTTCATACATAAACACAACAGGCTGTCGCAGCAATGCAGCAGCCTGTTTTTTCTTTTATAATGCATTCCCCACGATATCCGCGAGGACTTCCAGTGCGGCCTGCTGTTCAGGCTCGGATATCCTGCCGCCGTTCCTTGTTCGGAATTTTGAAGATATCTTCGCGCCGTCGGTGGTGAGCTTTACCTTGATATTATACGCTATGCAGGTGCGCTCGGCGCCGTTATAGAAATAATTCAGCGTTACGCTGCGGCTTTTTTCGCCGATAAGCATAAGTCCCAGCGTTTCCTCGCTGTCATATAATTCTCCCAGATACCCATGCGCCAGCGGACGCGTGCCGTCAATCACAGCAGTAACGCCGCTGTCGTCGGTAGTTACATTACTGCCGTTATCCGTCAGCGTGAAATGCGGTATAAGCACTTCCCTGCCTCCTGCGCTGTCCGCCAGCACATCCAAAAGCAAAGTTTTCGGCGCAATGCCTGCCCTGTCCGCATTTTCAATTACGGAGAGCGGCTTTTCGGCGGCGGTTATTCCCTCGGTAAAATGAAGCTCCGTTAACTCCTCGGCGTTGTCGGCACAGCATATCGGCATATTAAGGCTGCACCTCATCTCGCGGAACAGCATATCCAGCGCTTCAACGGCGGAGGTGCTTTCAAAGCCCTCTCCGAGGATAAGCAGCTTTGTTTCGCTCATATAAATTTCTTTACCGTCGCTTAGCGAAACATTGTCGATCGCTTCCGTAAGCGTAGAACCCTCTCCGCAGACTTTTATAACGTTTTCCTGCGAGGCGTCAATTGTATCCCCGCCGCCCCCGCTGCTGAACATCAGAGCGCTGACGCGATATACTCCATCCGAATAATCTATTCCCGCTGCCTGTATTATTGCCCGCGAGCCAAGCTCCGTGGTATCTGCACAGCCTGTAAAAAGCAGGCAGCACGCAAACAGCATAATCAATTTTTTCATGCGCCCGCCTCCTTGCTTTTGTGCTTTGCCCGCAGGCAGTCGGTTATCTCTACAATCACCGCATAGGCGCTGAAGAACATTATTCCCGCGCGGAGAGCGGCACACAGCGACCAAACGGCGCATCCGATACCGTCCAGCCGCTTGAAAAGCGATATATCCGACAAGGACGCCGCGGCGGCAAACGGATATTTGGTAAGCCCATAAAGCTCCCGCAGAGTGACCATTCCAAACACGCAGAGAAACAGCGCGCCAAGCGTCGAGAACAGCGAGAAGAACAGCGCTGTCCTGCCGACGGTGCCTTTCTCCGCGCGGACATAAGGAAGAAACGCTGCGAAAATGAGATAATCGCCGCCATGGAGCACGCGGCTGAGTATATCGGCGAACAAGTCATTGTAAGCGCCGCGCCGCGTATGCATTTCGAGAAACCGCATATAAGGAATGTCAGCAACAACAATTATAAGCGTTATTATCCCCGCCGCAACCAGAAGAAGCACTCCCGTGCGCGCCTGCGCTTCTATCCCCATATAGGCGGCATAGATTGCAAATGCGGCAGATATCACAAATATAATCGCGGAGGATGTCCCTGCGATAATGCACTGCTGCGTGAACTCTGCGGAATACATCAGCGTCCTGCACGCCGCTCCGACAAGCAGCAATGCCGCTCCTACAGCGCATACCCACCCGAAAAATTTGTTCTTTCTGTATGAAGCAGCATAAAACGCGCTTCCTTTGAAGCTGTAAATAATAACCGGAAGCACAAGCACAAAGCGTATCACCTCGGCTATTATTACCGCAAGCACTGCCTCGCCGCTGTATCCCGATGATGACTGCGGGTACACGACCTCTGCGGTAAGTTCCGACAAAAGGAGCACGCAGAAAAGCTGCTGTGGGCTTATTTTCTTCTCTGACGTCATGAGCGCCTGCTTTCCGTTATATCGGAGCCGTTAAGCCCCTGTATCGTAATATCGCTCTTTGCGAGTTTTCGCCAGCCAGAGCGGACGAACATATCCCGCGTTGCCTTGGGCGAGAAAGGAGATATCGGCGCCATATAAGGAACTCCGTAGGTGTTGAGCGAGCACATTTTCACCAGCACCGCCCCCGCTGCAATAAGCAGCCCGTAAAGTCCGAACAGCCCTCCCGCAAGGATATAGATAAACCGCAGAATAACTATTTTTTCATACATGGTCGGGACGACA
>CAVIFG010000065.1:0-1375 GCA_963641955.1 Escherichia coli | reverse complement strand
TCCCGAAAGCGCCACGATAAGCACCATCGGCGCGCCGACAAGTCCCGCCGAAACGGTTATATCACCTATAACAAGCCCGCCGACTACGCCTATCGCGTGTCCGATAGGGCGCGGAAGCCGTATCCCCGCCTCGCGCAGTATCTCGTACATAAAGTGGATGAACAGGCATTCAACAAGCAGCGAATACGGCGCGGTCTGTTCTGCGGCGGCAAGGTTCAGTATAAGCGCCGACGGCAGCATTTCGGGGTTGAACGAAGCGATGGCAACATACGCCCCCGGGAGAAAAAGCGTAATGAAATACGCCGCAAGCCTTACCATGCGGATAAAAAACGCGTAGAAAGGTTTCTGAGTATAATCGTCGAGGGTCTGAAAGCTTTCTATAAATAGGTGCGGAACTATCAGCCCGAATGGCGTTCCGTCCACAAGGATGCCGACGCGCCCCTCATAAAGCTTAGCCGCGAAGGTGTCGGGGCGCTCACAGGTGCCGCATTCCGAAAAGAACCACCCACCCTTGCCCTCAAGAAACGGCTGGACGTATCCGCTCTCAAGTATCATATCAAGCTTTACATCCTTCAGCTTTTTGCGCACGTCCGCGAGAAGCTTAGGAGATACCTTGTCCGAAATATAGCATATGCAGATATCCGTGTTGCTGCGCTTTCCGATGGGATATAGATCAAACACCAGAGTGGGAGATTTTATGCGGCGGCGTATCATCGCCATGTTTGTCCGAATGACCTCAACAAAGCCCTCGCGGGAACCGCGCACGTTCAACTCCGCGGATGGCTCGTCAATACCGCGGGATTTGAATCCCTGCACGCCGATGGCGATACCCCTGCGGCAGCCGTCTATCAATATGATTGCAAAGCCCGACTGAAGCTTCAGCACAAGGTCGCCGAGGTTCTTTATATCAAGCTGCTCCGCCGCAACAAGATATACCTCGAAAAGCCGCGACATCAATGTTTCGGGTGAAGCGCTTTCGGTGTTGCCGACATAGTTCAGCTTGTTATAGATAAGCTCCGCCAGCGTATCCGTGCCCGCCATGCCCTCGCAGGTGAAAACCGCAAGGTCACATCCGCTGACCCTGCCTGTTTTTATGATAACATCCGATGATTTCTCTGTAATGGCCATAACGTTTTTTATGTTGACATCGAGCGAACTGTCCAACGGCAGATCTTCAGGCAGACGCGTATGCACATTTTCTTCCATATATAATTATCCTCCTTACGGCAGAATTATATTCTACGGTGATATCTTGTCCCGATGTGGTTGAATTATGCGGCAGAATATGCTATAATTTTCTCGGGAATGGGACAATACAAACAAGGAGGATCTCATGCTGGACAAACTTACGGAAGAAATGATAAAATACTACCGC
>CAVIFG010000064.1:3076-9850 GCA_963641955.1 Escherichia coli | reverse complement strand
TCATAAAGCGGCTTTATTTTCATAAAATCCTCCGCAACTGTATCCGCAAGCCCCTCCGAAAACATCACCGAGGGGGCGTTGCTGAAATAGCTCGCCCCGAATTCCTTTCGGTTGAGCCATTCGCACTTCTCCGGCGGCTGGTCGGGGAATTTATTCTTTTTGTACATCTCGCCGTAGAACGCGAATTTTTTCTGCTTTCCGAAAGCCGCAAACGCCTTTTTGAAGCTTTCGTCGTCCGCAAGTATCATTCCCCGCACCGCTTCCTTTACGGCGCTGTCCGCGCAGTAATATCCGCAGCCGTAGCTCATGCCGTTGACTCCCACCGCAAAATAAAATCCCGGGTGGCCGACATACGCGTCGGGGCGCTTCCTTGCGAAAGTATACCACATCTCGTCGCGGAAAACCGAATCCCTTGCATACCGCGCGTCGCGGTATATCCGCGAAAGCTTTTTCGGGTCGCAGATTATTTCGGGGTCTATCTTCGCCATTGTGGGAGCCAGCGCGTTCACGATATCCGTGAAAGGCTCGACGACAAAACGGGTGTAATCCCCCTTGTGCTCCGTGAACCACGGCTTGCTGTCGTGCAGCCTGTTTTCAAAAAGGAAATCTATCGTCTGCTGTGAAAATGCCATTTTATTTCTCCTCGGTATTTGCTTTGGTATTCCGCCGCGGCTTGCTTTCGGTAAGATGAAAACTGCTCATCACCATGCGGCGTATCTCCTCATCGGGGACGTCCGACTCGAGATAGACCGTGTTCCAGTGCGTTTTGTTCATGTGATACGCGGGAACTACCCCCTTGAAAACGCTGCGCAGAAAGTCCGCCTCCTGCGGGTCGCATTTGAGGTTCACGATATCCTTTCCGTCATGCTCCATCAGCAGCGCGAACCACTTTCTGTTGTTTTCGTGCCGCACTACCCACGACGAAAAATCCTCCCCGAAAGGCTGATCCGCCTCCGCGCCGCCTATCGTGCGGCAGAATTCAAGAAAACCCTCCCGCGTCATGTCACACCTTTCTTACATATTTGAAGAAGCGTATGTTATAGCAGTCCGTCTTGATAACAGGTGATGTTTCGGCTATCTCCCACTCGGGCAGTGCGTCTATGTCGGTGAAGAATGTATCACCGCCGAAGCATTCGTAAACACGGGTGATGAGGGCGGTGTCGCAGTACGGCAGAAGCTGCTTATAAACATCGCCGCCGCCGATAACGTATATTTCCCCGTTGTAATTCTTCGCAAACTCGAGGAATTCCTCCACGGAGCCGAAAACCCTCGCCCCGTCCGCCTGCTTCATCGTGCGGGAAAGCACGAAATTCTCCCTGTCGGGAAGCGGGCGCTTCGGGAAGCTCTCCCATGTTTTGCGCCCCATGACCACCGCGTGACCCGTGGTGGTTTCGCGGAAAAATTTCATATCCTCCGGCAGGCGCGCCAGCAGGCCGCCTTCCCTTCCTATCGCCCAGTCGTTGTCCGCAGCAAGTATCAGTTTCATAATGCCGCTCCTTTCATGCATGAGATATTTCGGGGAACATCAGCCGTCCGCGCTCTATGCGCGAAAGGTCGTCCCCCATGATGAACAATGTTGTGTCGTCCTCTTTGTGCTCCGAGCAGATCAGCCCGCCCGTATCCGCGGGGGTATAGCGGTACTCGGCGCACTTCGCACCGAATGAAGCCGCAATGCGGTGCGGGTCGGGGGCGCAGCCTATATTCTGCCGCAGGAACAGCGTTTCTCCGTCGGTATCCGCGATGACGTACCCGTTCAGCTCGGGGAGAAAATACACGCTATCTCCGTATTCCACGGCTATCCAGAACTTATACAGCCCGTCGTTTCCCACCATGGAGAAACCGCCGTATCTCCCGCCGTCCCGCGCGAGGACATCGTAAAAATGCGCGCTTGTTTTTTCGTCCGACATATCCGCTTTTTCAATGCGGTATGGCTCCGCCACGCGGGCGGTAACGCCGTAGGAATACTCCCGCGAGGGTCTGAAGCCGAATTTCGGGTAGTAACCGAGCACGTTGTCGTTTGCGAAAAGATAAATGCCGTCGCAGTCCTTATATTTTTCGAGGACATATTCCAGCGCGTATCTTCCCAGTCCCTCACCGCGGCGGTCGGGGCGGGTCATGACCGTGCCAAGCTGGATGTAATTTTTAACCGCGCCGCCGACGTTCATCGGAATGATATTCACCGAAACATTCGCGACCACCACGCCGTTATCCACCACGGCGTACGGGATGTACATATCCCCCCAGCCGCCGGCGCAGTGCCAGTCCTCGAAATCGAACCCGAAAACCTCCCGCGTGAGCGAATTGAAGCTGCTGCGGAGGGCGTCGTTATCGCGTATATTGCAGTTTATTTCCATGATCACGCCTTGGTTATCTTCGCGAAGTTTGCCATCAGCTTCTTGCTTCCCGCGGTATCGAATGCGATGGTAAGCATGGTGTCGTTGCCCATGCGCTTTGCCTCGGTGACGGTGCCCTCGCCGAATACGTTGTGGCGCACGCGGTCACCCGCCGCGAATACCTCTCCGGTGACGTGCGGTGTTGCGGTGACGGGCTTCTTTGCGGTTTCCTCGGCAAGGTAGTTGCGCTTGGGGGGCTTTCCGCCGGAAAAGCCCACGGACTTCGGGCGCTCGCCGTGCTTCTCGACAAATTCCTCGGGTATCTCCCGCATGAATGTCGAAAGCTTGTTCGCGGAGGACTTTCCGTACAGCATACGGTAGGCGGTGTGCGTTACGAAAAGGCGCTTCTTCGCGCGGGTTATCGCAACGTATGCAAGGCGGCGCTCCTCCTCCATCTCGGCGTTGTCGTAAAGGCTCATGTAGCTCGGGAAAATATTATCCTCCGCCGCAACAAGGAACACCGTGTCAAACTCAAGGCCCTTTGCGCTGTGCATGGTCATGAGGGATACGCGGTCGGTGTCCGTGTCGTAGCTGTCGAGGTCGGAAACCAGCGCCACCTGCTCAAGGAAGTCGGGGAGAGTCGCTTCGGGATTTTCCTCGAGAGTGAGGAGAGCGTTGGATTTCAGCTCGTTTATGTTGTCTATCCTCGGCTCGCCCTCTTCGCCCAGCGCCTTGAGGGACTGGATATATCCGCTCTTCACCGCGACGGCTTCGATAAGCTCGTCAAGGCGGGCATTGTCCGCAAGCTCGTCCAGCTCCTCGAACAGATTTGCCGCGGCGCGGAGCGCATTCGTCTTGCGGGAGAGGGTTTCGTACTCCGCCGCATTTGCGCAGACCTCGATGGGGCTTATGCCCAGCCCCTCCGCGATGCGGACTATCTCATCCACGGTGGCGGCGCCGATGCCGCGCTTCGGCTCGTTGATTATCCTGCGGAAGCGTATCATGTCATACGGGTTGTTTATAAGGCAGAGATAGGACATGATGTCCTTTATCTCCTTGCGGTCGTAGAAGCGCAGACCGCCTACGATTTTGTAGGGTATTCCCGAGCGGGCAAGGGCATTCTCAAAGCTGCGGGAAATCGCGTTGTTTCTGTACAGAAGCGCGAAATCCGAGTATTTCTTCCCGTCCTTGACGCCCTCGAGGATAGTGTCCGCAACTGCCTTTGCCTCCATTGCTTCGCTGGGGTAGAGGTTTATCTGAATTTTGTCGCCCTCGCCGAGGTCGCTCCAGAGGTGCTTGTCCTTGCGGCGGCTGTTGTTCTTTATGACGGCGTTTGCGGCTTCCAGGATGGTTTCGGTGGAGCGGTAATTCTGCTCCAGCCTTATAACCGCGCAGTCCTTATACTGCTTCTCGAAATCGAGGATGTTTTCTATCGTCGCGCCGCGGAAGCGGTATATCGACTGGTCGTCGTCGCCGACAACGCAGAGGTTTCCGCTGTTGCCCGCAAGCAGGGAAACAAGGCGGTACTGCGCAACGTTTGTGTCCTGATACTCGTCCACCATGATGTACTTGTAGAGATTTCTGTAATGCTCCAGCACCTCGGGGTTATCTTCAAAAAGCTTTACGGTAAGGTAGATTATATCGTCGAAATCCAGCGCATTCGCGGCTTTAAGGCTCGCCTGATACTCCGCGTAGACCTGCGCAGTCTTTATCGCGGTTATTTCTGCGGATTCGTGGGCGTTTACGGCGTATTCCTGCGGGGACATCATTTTATCCTTGCAGCGGGAAATCGCATTCTTGAACATCTTGGGGTTCATTACCTTTTCGTCGATGTCCAGCTTTTTCATGGCTTCCTTGATAACGCGCTTGGCGTCATCGTCGTCGTAGATGGTGAAGCCGGATTTATAGCCGACGTGCTCTATCTCGCGGTGGAGTATCTTCACGCAGGCGGAATGGAACGTGGAAGCGTTTATCTTCTCCGCCCCCTCGCCTATCATGGAAACCAGTCTTTCCCGCAGCTCCCCCGCCGCCTTGTTTGTAAAGGTTATGGCGAGAATGTTCCACGGATTTACAGGCTCAACGGCGATGATATCCGCAAGGCGCTGCGCATTCTCGGCGTTCTTTTCCATCGACGGAAATTCCGCGAGGAAACGCTCGTCCTCGGCGGAAATGCCGCGCTCCTCGGTGTCGTGGTATGCGTTGCCGAATTTCATCATATTCGCGATTCGGTTGACGAGAACGGTCGTCTTGCCGCTGCCCGCGCCCGCGATGATGAGCACGGAACCCTTAACCTTGAAAACCGCCTTGCGCTGCATATCGTTCATGCGCGAGAAAAAGCTTTCCAGCGCCTGCTTTTTAAGTTCAGTGTAGCTCATAAATTACCTTCCTTAAAGACTGCTTACGGGGGGAAAACACTGTTCTCCCCCCAAAGCAATGAGTTTATCGTGAATTATTCCGCGCTGTTTGCCGCCGCAGAATTATAGTTGTTCGCCGTTGTGTTTCTTGTGGAAGTGGTGTAGTCCGTGCTGCCGAGAGCCATGAACGGATTTACCTCCGTGCCTATTGCCTGCGGAAGAACGCCGTTCCAGTTGGAAACCTTGAGGTACTCGATGTAGTTCGGGCTCTTTTCGAGCTGCTCCTGCACCGCCTTGATGGCGTAAGCCTCGGCGTCAGCCTTTATTTTCTGAGAGTCAGCCTCCGCCTGCGCGGCGATTACCTGCTGCCTTGCTTCTTCTTCCTTTTCGGCGGTCTTGTTCTGCATTTTCAGAGCGTCCTGCGCGGCGATGACCTTCGCCTGAATGGACTGCTCGAACGCGTCCTCGAACGCGAGGTTTTCGATAGCGAACGCAGTGACGATTATGCCCTGCGGCTCAAGAGTATTCTTGAGGGACTCGTAGATAGCGTTCTGAACATCCGAACGATTCTGCACGAGATCCTCCGCCTTTACCTTGCCTATTTCATCCTTGGATATCTTCGCAACGTTCGGCACCAACAGCTTTGTTTCAACGTTGCTTATGCCTATGGTACGGATTATCTCAGGAAGCTTGGTGCCGTCGTAGTAATAATTCAGCTTCAGCCCGAGGTTGTCCACGGTCTGCGTGTCGCTGGTGTATGCGTCGGTCTGGACGGAGTATATCTGCTCGCGGGTGTCTACCTGCTCTATCTCCTCAACGAACGGGATATGGAAGTTAAGTCCCGCGGACATATCGCTCTCAACGATCTTTCCGAACTGATACTTAACGCCGATGAAGCCCTCGTTCACCACCGTGAAGCAGTTGAACAGAACCACCAGCACCAGCACAACGATAATGCCGAGAACTATCCAGAAGCCTATCTTCTTCCCGCTCTTTTCGGAGCCGCTGTCTGTCGAAAACTGATTTATAGCCATATTATCTCCTTAACACAACGAACGCTCAAGCTTGTTAAAAAAGCGTCCTTGCCCGCGTAAGCGGGCTTTTGAAATCCGTTTTTTGCCACGGGTCAAGGGTGACTGCGTCGACCCTGCCGGGTGCAAAAAACACTTCTATCCGCGCAAGTGTGCGAACTGTCGGCTACGCCGACAGTGAGTGCGCGTAGCGTGCCTTTTGTTTTGCAAAAGGCGTAAGGCATGGTTTGCCATGCCAGTGGATGTCCCCTGTCGGAAAAGTCGTAAGACTTTTTCGACAGAGTCCGTCAGTTCTTGCTTCCCGCCGCAACAAGCTCGGAATACTTATCCTCCGCCTTGATGTTCGGGGTGATCACATCGCGCCTGCTTATGCCCGCGCGCTCGAAAGCCTGCGTAAGCATGAGCTTTATTCTGTTGACCTGGTTTACCTCGGAAGCGCCGGGGTCGAAGTCCACCGCAACGATATTGCTCTCGGGGTGCTGTCTGCGGATCTCGCCGATAACGCCCTTGCCGGTCACATGGTTCGGCAGGCAGGCAAACGGCTGCATACAAACGATGTTCGGAACGCCCTCGTCAATAAGCTCCAGCATTTCCGCCGAAAGGAACCAGCCCTCGCCCGCGATGTTTCCGGGGGAAACGATGGGCTTGACGGACTCGCGCATCTCAAAGATGTCGCCGGGGCAGCCGAATTTCGTGCCCTTTACCGCCTTGCGGTAGCTGTGCTCCATGAAGCGTATTGCCTTTATCGCCGCGTTCTCCGCGAACTTCTTTGTGGCGGGGAGATACAGCAGCTCGCGCTTGGTAACGCCGTGAGAGCAGATGTAGTAGAAGAATCCCATCAGGTCGGGAACGACTACCTCGCAGCCCTCGCTTTCCAGCAGACCGATTATATCGTTGTTCGCAACGGGGTGGAATTTTACAAGTATCTCGCCGACAAGACCCACGCGGGGCTTCTTTATATCCAACACGGGGAACTCCGAGAAGTCCTTTACGATGTTCTTTACGTTGTTGTTGAAGCGCTTCATCGACAGGGATTTCAGTTCGTCCCGCAGGAAC
>CAVIFG010000064.1:0-3066 GCA_963641955.1 Escherichia coli | reverse complement strand
CTTTTCATACAGCGCGTTCGCGCTTCCCTTTGTAACTTCGTACGGGCGAACCTTGTACAGGCAGCGGGAGAGCACGTCGCCGTAAACTATGCCCATAAACGCCCTTACAGCCATCGGTATCGTAAGGCTGAAGCCGCTCTGCTTTTCAAGCCCGACAACGTTCAGAGATATCAGCGGAACTTTCTCGAAGCCTGCGTCCTTGAGCGCTTTCTTGAGCATACCGACATAGTTCGTCGCGCGGCAGGCACCGCCGGTCTGGGTTATCATAACGGAGGTGTTGTTAAGGTCGTACTTGCCGCTGTTGAGCGCGTGGATAAGCTGTCCCACGATAAGTATGGAGGGATAGCACGCGTCGTTGTTTACATATTTCAAGCCCTCGTCAACGACCGCCTTGGAGCAGTCGGTGAGTATCTCTACATTATATCCCGAATGTCTGAACGCCGCTTCGAGCATATCGAAATGTATCGGCGCCATCTGCGGGCAGAGTATCGTGTGGGTCTTGCGCATTTCCTTGGTGAATTCGGGCTGGCGGATATAGCCGAGATGACCCTTAACAGGCTTGTAGTGGTGTCTTGCCCTTTCGTCCACGACGGAAATGAGGGAGCGCAGGCGTATTCTCGCCGCGCCGAGGTTGTTTACCTCGTCTATTTTAAGGCAGGTGTAAAGCTTGCCAAAGCTGCGCAGTATCTCCTGAACCTCGTCGGTGGTTATCGCGTCAAGGCCGCAGCCGAAGGAGTTCAGCTGAACAAGCTCAAGGCAGTCATGGTTTCCGACAACATGAGCCGCCGCGTACAGTCTTGTGTGATATGTCCACTGGTCTACAACACGGATAGGTCTTACGACCTTTTCCATGTGGGCTACGCTGTCCTCGGTGAGCACCGCGAAGCCGTATCCCGATATCATCTCGGGCAGGCCGTGGTTTATCTCCGGGTCGATGTGATAGGGGCGTCCCGCGAGAACTATTCCGCGCTTGCCGTTTTCCTCGAGGAACTTCACCGTTTCCTCGCCCTTGCGGCGCATTTCGTCCTTGAATGTTCTGTCCTCTTCGTATGCCTTTTCGAGGGCGGAAACTATCTCTTCCTTGGTTATGTGCAGGTCGGGGAGGTCCTTTGTGAATTCCTCGTAAAGGCGCTCGCCCATGCGTTTCTGATTGAATATCGGCAGGAACGGGTTCATGAACTTAACGTCCTTGCGCAGTTCCGGCACGGAGTTCTTTATTACCTCGGAATATGTAGCGACAACGGGACAGTTGTAGTGGTTGTCGCCGCCGTTGTCGTCGCCCATTTCATAGGGCATGGAGGGGTAGAATATCAGCTTAACGCCGCTGTCTATCAGCGCCTGTATATGTCCGTGCGCAAGCTTTGCGGGATAGCACACCGACTCGGAGGGCATGGTTTCGATACCCTTGTCGTATATCGCACGGGAGGACTTCGGGGAAAGCTTTACGCTGAACCCTAACTCCGTGAAAAGCTTGTGCCAGAACGGATAGTTCTCATACATACCGAGAACGCGGGGAAGTCCGATAACGCCGCGCTTTGCGGTGGCTTCGGGCAGGCATTCGCGGTTGAAAAGCAGCTTGTACTTGTACTCATAAAGGTTGGGCATCTTTTCCGCGGTGGAAACATTGCCCGCGCCGCGCTCGCAGCGGTTGTTGCTTATGTATCTCTTTCCGTCGGGGAATTTCGTGATGGTGAGCAGGCAGTTGTTGCTGCACTTTCCGCAGCGGGCGGTGGTCTTTTCTACCTTGAAATCCTCCAGCGCAGCCGCATCGGAAAGGGTCGTGCCCTTGCCGTCGTCGCGCTCCATTGCTACCAGCGCGCTTCCGTATGCGCCCATAAGTCCCGCCTTGTCGGGGCGGATAACATCCTTGCCGCAGATAAGCTCGAACGCGCGCAGAACGCTGTCGTTCATGAAAGTGCCGCCCTGCACGATGATCTTATCGCCCATATCAGAGGTGTCGCGCAGCTTTATTACCTTGAACAGCGCGTTCTTTACTACGGAATAGGACAGACCCGCGGAAATATCCGCAACGGTCGCGCCCTCTTTCTGTGCCTGCTTTACGCGGGAGTTCATGAAAACGGTGCAGCGGGAGCCGAGGTCAACAGGGTTCTCCGCCGTAAGGCCGAGCTTCGCGAATTCCGCGGAGGTCATGCCGAGCGCCACGGCAAAGTTCTCGATGAACGAGCCGCAGCCGCTGGAGCAGGCTTCGTTAAGCAGAATGCTCTCTATCTCGCCGTTGCGGACGCGCATACATTTCATATCCTGTCCGCCGATGTCGAGAATGAACTCCGCCCCGGGGAGTACCTTGTCCGCCGCCTTGTAGTGCGCCATGGTTTCTATCTCGCCGTAGTCCGCGCCGAGCGCCGCCTTGATGAGGTGCTCGCCATAGCCCGTGGTACATACCTTTGCGATGTGCGCTTCCTTGGGCATGAGGGAATACAGCTCCTTCAGAATGCCGATGACGGACTTCAGCGGGTCGCCGCCGTTGCCGCTGTAGTGAGAATAAACTATCGCGGCGTTGGAGTCGATGAGCGTCGCCTTTGTGGTGGTGGAGCCTGCGTCTATGCCAAGGTAGCAGGCGCCCTTTGTTTCGGAAAGCTCTGCCGTGGGGATTATAGCCTTTGCGTGGCGGTCGTGGAACTCCTTTAACTCCTGCTCGTTTCTGAACAGGGGCGCAAGGCGCTCTACCTCGCGGAGCTGGTTGCCGCCGAGGGAGTTTGCTTTCTTTACGAGTTCATCAATGCTGACCTCCGCGCTTTCATCTGAGAACGCGCAGCCCATAGCTACGAAAAGGTTCGCATTTTCGGGGAAGATTATATGCTCGGGGGTGAGTCCCAGCGTTTCGATAAAGCGCTGGCGCAGCTCCGAGAGATAATGCAGCGGACCGCCGAGGAACGCGACGTTGCCGCGAATGGGCTTGCCGCAGGCGAGGCCGCTTATCGTCTGGTTTACAACAGACTGGAATACGGAAGCGGCTACGTCGCTTCTTTTCGCGCCGTCGTTGAGCAGCGGCTGAATGTCGCTCTTCGCGAAAACGCCGCAGCGGGACGCGATGGGGTATATCGT
>CAVIFG010000063.1:4370-9882 GCA_963641955.1 Escherichia coli | reverse complement strand
ATAGAAATGTCGTCGCAGCAGCTTGTCAGCAGCATTCGCATAGGCTGGAACCTCGGAAACTCGCTTGATGTGTGCCTTGCCGACGGCGAAACCACTGCGGACGGCACCGAAATAGACGAAACCTACGGCGGCAACCCGTATGCCACCCGTGAGCTTTTCGCGTCGCTGGTGGACGAGGGCGTGAACGCCGTGCGTATCCCCGTTACATGGCGGGATCACATCGACGGCGACAACAATATCAGCGAGGAATGGCTCAACCGCGTTCAGCAGGTGGTGGATTTCGCATATAACTGCGGAATGTACGTTATAATAAATATGCAGCAGGACGGCGGCACCGAGCAGCACTCCGGCGCATGGCTCACAAACGCCGTTACGGAGCACGATATCACCTTTGAACGGTACACAAGGCTGTGGGAGCAGATAGCGGAGCGCTTCAAGGACTATAACGAGCGGCTGCTGTTTGAAAGCATGAGCGAGGTTGCGTTTGACAATATCCCCGCGGAAAAAGCTTACGAAACCCTCAACAGCCTGAACAGCACCTTCGTCGACACCATCCGAAACAGCGGCGGGAACAATCCCGAGCGGCACCTTGTTATCGCTGGATATGCGGCGAATATCGAGCAGACCTGCGACAGCAGATTTGTAATGCCGAATGACCCCGCGGGAAAATGCATTCTTTCCGTGCATTATTATACTCCGTGGCAGTTCTGCAAGACAAACATACAGAGCACATGGGGCACCGCAGAGGAACAGCGGGAGATGGAGCGCCTTGTCGATATGCTGAAAACGAATTTCACAGACAAGGGCGTGCCGGTTATCATCAGCGAATACGCCGCCAGCGGCGACGACCTCGACAGCGACGTTTTCTTCTGCGAGAAGCTTGTTAAAATGTGCGACGATATCGGAATCGGAACGTTTATGTGGGACAGCGGCGGGCAGGTCGACCGGGAAACATACAAGTGGTTTTATCATGAGATGGAAAGCGCGCTGCAGCGTGCGACGAGGGGATTGTCCTATACCCCCGCAAAGGGCGCTTACCATGAATTTGCAACATATCCTTCGGAAAAGATCACATAATATTAAGGCGGAGCATAATGCCCCGCCTTATTTTGTATGTTGAGGTGATACCATGTATTTCGATGATAAAAAAGCGCGCAGAAACCGCGATGAGGATACGCTGCCGCAGGAGGATTTCGCATTGATGCAGAATGTTCTCACAGACCCGCAGGGGATGTACACGGGCGTGCCGATAAATCCGTTTGAGAAGCCTGTGCAGGACGCGGATGACCTGTAATTTTCTTGGGCGCCCCATATTGGTTTTCGCTTCCTTTTGACACAAAAGGAAGCGGGGGTTGTGGGGGCGGAGCCCCCGCCACTCCGCACGCAGTGCGGTTTTACGACTTCAAAGGCGCTAAAGGGGTGTGGGGGAAAACAAGAGTTTTCCCCCACAGTCTATTTAGTCTTACAGCCGTTTAAGTTTAACCACACCACGCAAGAAACATCACTTATACATGATCTTATCCTTGCTAAGCTTATCCTCATACCCGCACCAGAACCCAAGCTGCGTTACCGCGGGGATGAACACATAATACAATATCATCAGAGCAGGGAACAGCGCAGTCATGTTGTCTATCTGCCGCATGGAGGTCTGCACCCAGGCCTCGTTCTCCGTTATTACCGGCGGAACAAACGTGAGTATGAACGGATACGCGCTGCCGCTCAGAAAACGATACGCAAATAGCGTGTCCCCCTCGGGGAAGAACAGCTTGTTCGCCAGCAGAACTATCGTCGGCGCCGCTGCAAACACGAACATGATAAGCCCGATGAATATCCACCTGCGCTTCTTCTCTTTCTCAACGCGGTTAAGCTTCACAAGGCTGCGCTCCCGCACGCCGTCCTTCCATGCCACCGTGAATATCAGCGAGTAGAATATCAGCGTGCCGCACAGCATCGCGACGATTTTAAGAAACAGCACGTCGCCGAACATCGTAAGCGCCATAGTAAGAAACAGGCACATTACATTTCCGAGAACTATGTACCCTATTCCCTTCAGGGTGCATATCAAAAAGGATTGTCTTTTCATTATTTCCCTTCCCGTCCGCCCTTGCTTCCTGCATGGCGGCAACTTATCTTACCCGCCGTTTTTTCCCGCGGGAGTAATATTTCCGAGTTTTCCGCGAACAATATCCGCAGAAAGTGAGGTTTTTCTACATGAGTGATTTCAAGAACCGCCAGAGCGCGGAAATTCTCAACAGTATCTACCGCAACGCCGAAATGGCATACGAATCCACCGGAGATATCATGAAGCGCTGCCGCAATACAAAATTCTACGGCGAACTTGCCGCCGAGCGCGAGCGCTACAAAAACGTAGCCCAGCAGACCCGCACGGAGCTTTCCCGCCGCGGCGAAACGCCAAAATCCGTGCCGCCCTACGCCAAGGCGATGGCAAAGATGGGCATAGCCATGCAGACCGCCAACAACAAAAGCAGCGCTAACCTCGCAAAGATCATGGTGCGCGGCACCACCATGGGTATCATAGATATGCAGCACGCCGTCAACCGCTCCCACGCCGCCGAGCAGAGCATCCGCGACGACTCCGAGGAGCTCCTCCGCCGCGAGCAGGCATTCTGCGACCACCTTAAACGCTACCTGTGAGGAAGCGCAGAGCCGCCCCCGCCGAGTATATCCCGACGGACGTAAGGGGAGCGCCATCGCCGTTTCCCGCGGGGGATAAATCCGACAGAGTTATCAGCGGTTAGTCCTCGGCGGGATTGACCACGTTGCCGTTTATAATGTTCCCGAGCACTATCTCGGCGCGCCTGCGCTGCTCCTGCGCGTTTTCGTCGTTGCCCGTCATGTTCTCAACGACCGTCCTGACGTAAATTCCGATGTCATCCGGGCACTGCGTCCAGCGGATGTCCTCCGAAAGCGATGTAGAATTGAGCACCAGACCGTATCCGTCGCCGAATACCGCTTCGGGATACTCCTCCGAAAAATCACCGAACATCGAAAGGTCGGTGCCTATCCTCTCGGAAAGGTAATCCACAAGACCCGCGTCCGCAATGTACATCTGGCTGTCGCCGGTGAGCAGCTCCGACTGGAACTTCATGCCCTGCGCGTCGGAATAGTCGCTCATGCCGCCGCCCGTGTAAAGGTCGATGTAGTTCACGCCAACGTGAACATACCCGTTTTCGTCAAAATCGGGGCAGTATTTTTCCAGCGCTTCTTCCAGCTCGTCCAGCCTTGAATACAGCCCGTAATCCCCCGTGGTGTTTATCACAAGGACGTAGAGGTCGTTCTTTTTCCTCGTCGCGGTCTGGTATATCATGAATGAAAGGAACGCCGCAGCTATCACCGCCACGATGATGATTATTTTATAATGGTAGAAGAAATTTTCCACCTTTTTCGCGCCGTGCAGCTCTACGTTGCCCTCGTATCCCGATTCGGGTATAAGGTCGCTTTCCTCTATCATGCCCTGTTTAAGCTTCAGAAGCTCGCGGTATTCCTGCTGCTTGCGCTGTTCGTCGTCGTTTTTAGCTGCCATGCGCCCTCCGTTTCCCGTAAATGCGGTTTGTTTCTTTTTGGGAAGAATATCCCCTAAAACTATTTGTTATACCTCAAGAGCCGCCTTTCGGGCGGCTCTGATCTTTATATTTATGCCTGCGGCTTCATCGTCGGGAAGAGCAGAACATCTCTTATGCTCGGCGAATCGGTCAGCAGCATTACAAGTCTGTCGAAGCCGAAGCCAAGTCCCGCTGTCGGCGGCAGACCGTATTCCAGCGCGGTGAGGAAGTCCTCGTCCACCTGCGCGTCGTTTCCGCCCTGCGCACGCTTCGCAGCGACCTGCTTTACAAAACGCTCGCGCTGGTCAAGCGGGTCGTTCAGCTCGGAGAACGCGTTGCCGAACTCCGTGCCGTTGATGAAATACTCGAAACGCTCCGTGAAAGCGGGGAATTCGGGCTTTCTCTTTGCCAGCGGGGAGTTCTCAACGGGGTAATCGTAAATGATGGTGGGCTGAATGAGCTTATCCTCAACAAACGCCTCAAAGAACGCGATAAGAACATGACCCTTTGTGGAGTTCTCGTCCAGTTCCTCTTCAACGTGGTGCTCCTTTGCGCAGGCACGCGCCGCAGCGTCGTCCGCCCAGTCGTTGTAGTCAACGCCCGCGTACTTCTTTACCGCTTCTATCATGGTAAGGCGCTCCCAGGGCTTGCCGACAGCAATTTCCTTGCCCTGATAGGGAACAGTGTCCGTGCCGCAGACATTCAGCGTAACCGTGCGGTACAGGTCCTCGATGAGGTCCATCATCTCGAAATAGTTCATGTATGCCTGATACATCTCGATGGAGGTGAACTCGGGGTTATGAGTAGCGTCCATACCCTCGTTTCTGAAAATACGTCCTACTTCGTAAACCTTGTCAAAGCCGCCGACGATAAGGCGCTTTAAGTACAGCTCGGTTTCTATGCGCATATACATATCAATATCCAGCGCATTGTGGTGGGTCTTGAAAGGACGCGCAGCCGCGCCTATCTCCAGCGGGAGAAGCACGGGAGTATCGACCTCTACATATCCGTGGCCGTCGAGGAATGCTCTTATCTCGCGCAGAATTCTCGAACGCTTGATAAATGTGTCCTTTACCTCGGGGTTTGCGATGAGGTCGAGATAACGCTTTCTGTAACGCTCTTCCTTATCCTTTAAGCCGTGCCACTTTTCGGGCAGGGGCAGCAGGGACTTGGACAGCAGGGTTATCTCCTCCGCATGGACGGATATCTCACCCATCTTTGTACGGAAAACCTTGCCCTTAACGCCAACGATATCGCCGATGTCCCACTTCTTGAACTCGGGGTAAACATCCTCGCCGACATCGTTCATTCTAACATAGACCTGCATTCTGTCGGAAGCGTCGCGCACATCGATGAAGCTCGCCTTGCCCATAACGCGGCGGGTCATCATTCTGCCGGCGATAATGACGTCGCTGTTTTCCAGCTCGTCAAATCTCTCGCGGATCTCGCTGTTGTATATAGTTACGGGGTACTTTGTGATGGTGTAGGGGTCCTTGCCCGCAGCCTTGAGCGCCGCCAGCTTATCCAGTCTTACGCGGTGCTGTTCGTCAAGCTCCTCTGCGGTGAGCTCCTTGATCTCCTCGTTTTCGTTTGCCATGTGTTATTCCTCGTCTTCCTTTCTTATCTCAAGTATCTTGAACTCGATGATGCCCGAGGGTGTTTCCACCTCAACGGTCTCGCCGACCTTGTGATCCATAATTGCCGAGCCGATGGGTGACTCGTCGGACATCTTTCCTGTGTTGATGTCTGCTTCCTTTGTGCCGACGATCTTGAACTCCATCTCCTCGTCCATATCAACATCGAGTATCTTTACGGTCGTACCGATACCTACCTTTTCGGTAGAGATCTCGTCGTCGTCGATTACCTGCGCGTGAGCCAGCGTAGCTTCTATCTCCGCGATGCGGGACTCGATGATACCCTGTTCGTTCTTTGCTTCGTCGTATTCGCTG
>CAVIFG010000063.1:0-4360 GCA_963641955.1 Escherichia coli | reverse complement strand
GTTTTCGGAAAGGTCGCCGAAAGAAAGTGCGACCTTGATCTTGTCCGCAACCTCGCGGCGGCGTACCGATTTTAATTCATCAAGCTCTGCCTTGAGCTTTGCTTCACCTTTTCTGGTTAAAACTGTGATGGGCTTATTCATTAGCTGTTTCCTCCAAATTGTATATTAACGGTCAGACCGTTTCATTCGGGTTTATTCCGCCGCGGCGGTAGGCGTCAGGACTTCAATGGCTTTCTGAAGCTGTGCGTCGGCGTCGTGGGTGAGATTTTCGGGGAGCGCTCCGGTGGGAAGCTCGGTGACATAATCGGGTTTCAGCCCTACTCCGTCGAACTCGCCCGATTTCGGCATGATTATCTTCGCGGTGGAAAGCGTGATGGCGCTTCCGTCAGAAAATTCGTAGGTGTTCTGTATCACGCCCTTGCCGAAAGTCTGCGTACCGATAAGCTGTGCGCCGCATTCATCCCGCAGCGCTGCGGCAAATATCTCCGCCGCGGAGGCCGTGCCGCCGTCCACCAGCACCGCCATCGGGATGGTTATGCACTCGTCCGAGTCGGTTTCGATAAGGGTCTTGCGGCTTCCGTCGGAATACTCCGCAGTGGCTGCTATCGCCGTCGGCACGAAGCGGTTGAGTATCGGTTTCAGCGCGCTTACGAGCCCGCCGCCGTTCTGCCTTACGTCTATTATAAGCGCCTTTGCGCCGTCGTCGGTGAGTTTTGTGAGGGCGCTCGCGAACTGCTCTGAGGTTTTCGCGTTGAACGCCGTGATGGAGATGTAGCCTATGTTGTTGTCCAGCATCTCGCCGGTCACGGACTCGATATCAAGCTGCTGCCTTACAAGGTTCACGGAAATTTCCTCGCCGTCCCGCAGGAGTTTCAGCGCCACCCTTGTACCGACGTCGCCGGAAAGCTTCTCCGCCGCCGTGCCCGCTTCCATGGAGAGCAGGCTCTTGCCGTCTATCTCGGTGATAACATCCCCCGCCTGAACTCCGTTCAGCTCCGCGGAGCCGCCCTTGTACACGGTGGTTATCCTGAGATAGCCGCTGCCGTCCTCCTCGGTGACTATGCCCGCACCGCTGATAACGCCGCTGGTGGTCTGCTGAAGCTCATAATATGAGGACGCGCCCATGTACGACGCATATTTGTCGCCGATACCAACGACATAGCCGTTGATTATCGACTGCTCCAGCGCTTCATCGCTGAGGTCGCCGATGTAGTTGTTTCTTACGGTAACGTCCATTTCGCGCAGCTTGGCGTAGATACCCTCGTATTTTTCCGAGCTGCTTATCTTGGAGTTGTAGGTGTTAAGCGACACCGTCCATGTCAGCACGAAGGTTATCGCGCAGCCGATGGCGACAAGGCTTATCGCAACTCCGAGAGAAATTTTCTTGTTCAAAAGTATTTGCTCCTTTCAAAGTAAGAGCGCCGCCATTAAAGGCGATACCGCCCTTAAACCTTGAGATACTTTCCGGTGCTGATGGTGGTTCCCACCGCGCCGAGAAGCGCACCCGCGGCGCAGTTAATCGCCAGCAGCGGCCATATTATATCCGAGAACGGAATAAGGTCGTAAAATCCGAACATCTGCCACAGCGAAAGATTATCGCTGAACAGCGCGAACACGGAGTCATAAATGACCCATGCAAGCCCCCATGCCGCCGCGCCCGCCAGCACGCCGATGAACATACCCTCGACGAAGAACGGCAGCTTGATAAAGCCGTTCGTTGCGCCGACGTACTTCATGATGGTTATTTCGTTCCTGCGGGAGAAAACGCTGGTGCGTATGGTGTTGGAAACTATGACCACGCTCACGATCACAAGCGCTGCAAGCACCGCAGCGGTTATCGCCGTAACGGTGTTTCTGATGTTTACAAGTGCGCCCGCGAAATCGTACGGCGCCTTTACCTGCTCAACGCCCTCTATACCCGATATTACATCAACTGTGTAACGGATCTTTGTCAGATCTGTGACGCGCGCGAGAAATGTTTCGGGCATGGGGTTTTCTTCAAGGTAGTCCAGCAGCTCGGAATATTCCTGCATATCCTCGCGGAAATCCGCCAGCGCGTCCTCCTTGGAGTAGTATTTGACATCCGTAAGATCCTTGTTGTTCGTGAGCACGTCCCTGATGTGCTCCACCTGCGCTTCCGTAGCGCCGTCCTTTACATAGATGGTAAGCTCGTTCGTGTCCTCAATGTTGCCCATAACGATGTTGACGTTCATAACGAACAGCACTGCGCAGCTTACCTGCAAAAGGCTTACCAGCAGTATCGAGAAGCTGGCGAGGGACATCACGAAATTTTTCCATACGGAGGTGATGCCTTTTTTTATCAGATAGGTTACATTACTCGTCCTCATCCTGACCTCCGATGTTCTCGTCAAAGGTAATGGAACCCTTTTCGATATTGATTATCCTGCCGCCGAAATAGCGCACAAGGTTGTGTTCGTGGGTTATCATTACAACGGTGGTGCCGCAGCGGTTTATCTCTTTCAGCAGCTCTACCAGCTCGTAGGAACGCTTCGGGTCGAGGTTGCCCGTCGGCTCGTCGACGATGAGCAGACCCGGATCGTTTGCAAGCGCCCTTGCGATGGCAACACGCTGCTGCTCGCCGCCGGAAAGCTCCTTGGTCTTGCTTTTCGCCTTGTGCGCAAGCTCGACAAGGTTCAGCACATAGGGCACGCGCTGGCGGATGTATTTTCCCGACTGGTCGGCGATGCGCAGCACGAAAGCCACGTTTTCGTACACCGTGTAATCCTGTATAAGGCGGAATTCCTGAAACACCACCCCGATGGAGCGGCGGAATTTCGCTATCTTGTTTCCCTTAAGTTTGGAGAGGTTGTAGCCGTTGACGAAAACGCGTCCCGTGGTGGGCGTTATCTCGCGCATCATCAGCTTCATCAGCGTGGATTTGCCCGCGCCGCTCTCTCCGACAATAAATACAAATTCCCCGTCGTTTATTCTCAGGTTTATATCTTTAAGTGCGTCGACGCCGCTGGAATAGTGGACGTTGACATTTTTCAGCTCTACCATTTTTATCTCCCTGAAAAGGCAGCCGCGCTGCCACAGACAATCTTATTTTTCCCCTTTAAGCCCCATATAACAATACAGCGGGGCAACGCCGCGCGGCCCCGCGCGGAATTGCCCGAAAGAAATCAGAACTTTGTCGGATTTGCCGCAAGATACTTCTTAACCATCAGCGCTATCTTGAAGATGATGGCATGGTCGAACTCGCGCAGGTCAAGCCCCGTCAGCTTCTTTATCTTGTCAAGACGGTAAACCAGCGTGTTTCTGTGAACGAACAGCTTTCTGGATGTTTCGGAAACGTTCAGGCTGTTCTCAAAGAACTTCTGGATGGTGAACAGTGTTTCGTGATCCAGCGACTCGATGGAATTCTTCTTGAAAACTTCCTTGAGGAACGTTTCGCAGAGAGTCGTCGGCAGGTGATAGATAAGTCTTGCGATACCGAGGTTGTCGTAGGATACGATGTTCTTGTCGGTGTCGAATACCTTTCCTACCTCGAGGGCGGTCTGTGCTTCCTTGAAGGAGCGCGCAAGATCCTTTACGCCGACAACGGGGGTGCCTATGCCGACGTTGACCTTTGTGAAGAACTCGCTGGACAGCGTGTCGGAAATGCTTCTTGCAAGCTTTTCGAGATCCTTTACGTCTATGCTGTTCTTGACTTCCTTAACGAGAACGATGTCGTTTTCGGTGATATTGAATACGAAATCCTTGTTCTTGTCAGGGAAGAGGTTCTGTATAACGTCGTATGCGGAAACGTCGTTGGACGAAATTACGCTGATGAGGAAAACAACGCGGCTGATGTCGCCGTTGAAATGCAGCTCCCGCGCCTTGAGGGTGATATCCCCGGGCAGCACGTTGTCAAGGATTATGTTCTTGACAAAGTTGTTGCGGTCGTATTTCTCGTCGTAATACTGCTTTATGCTGGAAAGGGATATCGCGATAACGCCGGCGTACTTTGCGGCGGGCTCGTCCGTACCCTCTACGAAAACGGCGTAATCGGGCTTCACATGAACGCCGAAAGGCTTGTAGGTATATCCGTCGCGGATGAATACCTCATGGGAGTCGCCCAGCTCTATGGAGAAGAAATCATTCCCGCCGCCGACCCTTGTAAGGTCGCTGCAGGCGATGATGGTCCCGTTTTCATCAATAACGCCGATAACTCTGTTCACCGTATCCTTCATCTGGTGTACGATCCCCTGGAATAGCCTGTTTGACATCTGCTTTACCTCTTTCTGATAATATTCCGCCGCTGCGCGGAGCAGCGTATGTATTTGTGCAAAATGTACAGTATTGATTTGCGAAAGGGCATAACTAGCCCATCGGCAATATAATGCTGTTTCTATTGTAC
>CAVIFG010000062.1:8750-9883 GCA_963641955.1 Escherichia coli | reverse complement strand
GTATATGTATATTGAAATATAATCGCTTGCTATGCGAAAAAACAGGATGTGTTGAAATTTAATGGCAAAAGAGTCATCTTATAATGATTTAAAATCCCTCAAGGGCCCCGATCAGGTAAGGCTTCGCCCCGCAGTTATTTTCGGGTCGGACAGTATCGACGGCTGCCGCCATTCGGTGTTTGAGATAATCTCGAACTCCATCGACGAGGCACGCGAGGGCTACGGAAAGCGCATAATAATCACGCTCCACGCCGACAAGTCGGTAACTGTCGAGGACTTCGGCCGCGGCATCCCCATCGACTTCAACAAGGGTGAGGACAAATATAACTGGGAGCTTGCGTTCTGCACGCTGTATGCAGGCGGAAAGTACGACAACAACAGCGGCGAGAACTATTCCTACGCCCTCGGACTTAACGGCCTTGGCCTGTGCGCAACGCAGTTTGCTTCGGAATATATGGATGTCGAGAGCTGCAACGGGACGTGGCGTTACACCCTCCGCTTTGAAAAGGGCTTCAACGTGACCCCCGACGAGCGCGGCTTCAAAAAATCAAAGTGCGACGGCGCCACCGGTACGAAAATACACTGGAAGCCCGACCTCGATGTTTTCACGGATATCGACATCGGCACGGAATACCTTGACGATATGCTGCGCAGGCAGGCGGTCGTAAACGGCGGCATTGAGTTCGTGCGCAGGGTGGAGAACGAGGACGGAACAGTCGACGAGAAGCTGTTCCTTTATCCCGAGGGAATTAACGACTACCTCCGCGAGGTGGTCGGGGATAATTCGCTGACGACTCCGCAGTTCTGGAGCGCGCAGCGGCAGGGCCGCGACCGCGCAGATAAGGAAGAATACAAGTTGAAACTGAATGTCGCGTTTACATTCAGCAAGGAGCTTCATTTTGTCGAGCACTACCACAACTCAAGCTGGCTGGAGCACGGCGGAAGCCCCGAGGACGCCATGCGAAAGGCGTTCCTGTCGCAGATAGACGCGTACCTCAAGAACAATAACAAATACAACAAGGGCGAGAAATCCATCAAGTGGGACGACGTTGCGGACTGCCTTGTTTTCATCAGCTCCAACTTCTCCACGCAGGCAAGCTACGCCAACCAGACCAAAAAGGCGGTCACGAACG
>CAVIFG010000062.1:6272-8740 GCA_963641955.1 Escherichia coli | reverse complement strand
CGCTTTCATCAAGGAAGCAATGACCGACTGGCTGAAGCACCAGCTTGAGGTGTATTTCCTCGAAAACCCCGACGAAGCGGTGAAGATAGCCGAGCGTGTTATCATCAACAAGCGCTCCCGCGAAAACGCCGAAAAGGTGCGCACTGCTTCAATTTCCAACCTTACCGCTAAAATCGACCTTACCAACCGCATAGATAAGTTTGTAGACTGCCGCAGCAAGGACGTGTCCCGCCGCGAGGTCTATATCGTGGAGGGTGATTCGGCGTTAGGCTCCGTAAAGCTTGCCCGCGACGCGGATTTTCAGGCGGTGATCCCCGTAAGAGGAAAGATACTCAACTGTCTTAAAGCAAGCCACGACAAGATATTCAAGAGCGAGATAATCACCAACCTTATAAAGGTGCTGGGCTGCGGCGTTGAAATAAAGGCAAAGGCAAACAAGAACCTCAGCTCCTTCAACCTTGACAACCTCCGCTGGAACAAGGTCATCATCTGCACCGATGCCGATGTCGACGGCTTCCAGATACGCACGCTCATACTCACGATGATACAGGAACTCTGCCCCACGCTTATCGAAAAGGGCTATGTTTTCATCGCAGAGTCGCCGCTGTATGAAATAAACACAAAGGACAAGACCTACTTCGCCTATACCGAGCCGGAAAAGACCAAAATACTCGGAATGATTGGCGACAAGAAGTACACCATCCAGCGCTCGAAAGGTCTTGGCGAGAACGATCCCGACATGATGTCGCTGACCACAATGAACCCCGAAACCCGCCGCCTTATCAAGGTAACTCCCACCGACGCGGAGCAGACGCGGCTTATGTTCGACGTCCTCCTCGGAAACGACCTCGACGGACGAAAGAAGTTCATCAGCGAAAACGGCAGCCGCTACCTTGAAACTGCCGATATTATGTAAAAAAAGTAAACGGAGTATATCGTCTTGAAGAAAAAAACAACCAGAAAGCCCGCCGAAAGAAAGTCGGGCGAAGCATATATAGAAGGCTCGGGAAAAGTCGTCGAAACCGACATCGTCACCACCCTCGAAGAAAACTATATGCCCTATGCGATGAGCGTCATCGTATCCCGCGCGCTGCCCGAGATAGACGGCTTCAAGCCCTCGCACAGAAAGCTGCTTTACACCATGTACAAGATGGGTCTGCTGACGGGCGCAAGGACAAAATCCGCAAACATCGTCGGACAGACGATGCGCCTTAACCCGCACGGCGACGCGGCTATCTACGAAACGATGGTGCGCCTTGCGAGGGGAAACGAAGCCCTGCTCCATCCGTATGTTGACAGCAAGGGCAACTTCGGCAAGGCATATTCCCGCGACATGGCATACGCCGCTTCGCGATACACCGAGGCGAAGCTCGAGAGCATAAGCGGCGAGCTTTTCGCGGAGATAGACAAGGAAGCCGTCGACATGGTGCCGAATTACGACAACACCATGCTGGAGCCCTCGCTGTTTCCCGTAAGATTTCCCGCGGTGCTGGTCAATTCAAACTTCGGCCTTGCGGTTTCCATGGCGAGCAATATCTGCTCCTTTAACCTCGCGGAGGTCTGCGAAACCACCATTGCGCTGATGAAAAATCCCGAGCACAACGCGCTTTCCACCCTGAAAGGCCCCGATTTCCCCGGCGGCGGGTATATCGTCTACGACGAAAAGGAAATGGACAAAATATACCGCACGGGCACAGGCGCAGTAAAGGTGCGCTCGGTGTACAGCTTCGACAAGGAAGCCCGCTGCATCGAGGTAACGCAGATACCGCCAACCACCACTGTTGAAGCGATAATCGACAAGGTGGTCGAGCTTGTTAAGGACGGAAAATTAAAAGAAATATCCGATGTCCGCGATGAAACTGACCTTTCGGGTCTGCGGCTCGCATTCGACCTAAAAAAGGGATACGACGCGGATACGGTCATGCAGAAGCTTTTCAGGCTGACGCCGCTGCAGGATAATTTCAACTGCAACTTCAACATTCTCATCGCGGGCACGCCGAAAGTAATGGGCGTGTATGAGATAATCAACGAATGGACGGCGTTCAGACGGCAGTGCGTAAAGCGCCGCGTTTATTTCGACCTTAACAAGAAAAAGGAAAAGCTGCACCTGTTGCTGGGTCTTAAAAAGATACTTCTCGACATCGACTATGCGATAAAGGTCATCCGCGAAACCGAGGAGGAAGCTGAGGTCGTTCCGAACCTGATGATAGGCTTCGGCATCGACGAGCAGCAGGCGGAATACGTCGCTGAAATAAAGCTGCGCCACATCAACCGCGAATATATCTTAAAGAGAACGCAGGAAACCGACGATCTCGCAAAGGAGATCAAGGAGATGGAGGATATCCTCGCGGACGACCGCAAGATAAGCAACATCATCATCAAGGAGCTTGAGGAGATAATCGAGAAATACTCCCAGCCGAGAAGAACGATGTTCCTCTACGACGTGCAGGAAACCTACGAACCCGAGG
>CAVIFG010000062.1:0-6262 GCA_963641955.1 Escherichia coli | reverse complement strand
GAGGGATATTTCAAGAAGATAACCCCGAAGTCGCTTCGTATGAGCAGCGAGCAGAAGCTCAAGGAAAACGACGAGGTTATTTATTCCGCGGAGGTTTCGGGCGCATCGGAGCTGCTGTTCTTCACGAACAAATTCCAGTGCTACAAGACCCGCTGCGCGGATTTCCCCGAAACAAAGGCGAGCGTGATGGGCGATTATATCCCCGCGAAGCTTGGCATGGAGGACGGGGAAACGCCCGTGTTCATGGCTGTCACCGAGAAATACCGCGAGAACCTTGTGATATTCTTCCGCAACGGCAAATGCGCGAAGATACCGCTGAGTTCCTACGAAACCAAAACAAAGCGCAAGAAGCTTGCGAATGCGTATTCCGACCTGTCCGAAACGGTGGGAATGTTCATCGTGGACGGCGAGGCGGATTTCGTGCTGAAATCCGACGGCGGCAGGGTGCTGCTGTTCAACACCGCGCTGGTGCTTGCAAAATCCACCCGCGACACGCAGGGCGTGCAGGTAATGCGCCTTACAAAGGGCGCGCAGCTTACGGGGGCATATCCCGCGGAAAGCGCGGATATCAAGGATCCCGAGCAGTACCGCGTAAAAACGGTGCCGTCCGGCGGAACCGCTTCCGATATAGACATCGACCAGCTTAAATTGATATGACACCCGCAGGGGTTTATTTAATATGAAAGACACTCAGGAGGACAACTAAATGCTGACAGATATCGAAATAGCACAGCAGGCGAAAATGCTCGAGATAGGCGACATCGCCGCAAAGCTCGGCGTAACAGGCGACGAGATCGAACCCTACGGACACTACAAGGCTAAGCTTTCGCAGAAGCTTTTCAACAGGGTAAAGGATAACCCCGACGGAAAGCTTATCCTTGTAACCGCCATCAACCCCACCCCCGCGGGCGAGGGCAAGACCACCACATCCGTCGGTCTGTGCGAGGGTCTGAACAAGCTTGGCAAGAAAGCCTGCCTGGCGCTTCGCGAACCCTCCCTCGGCCCCGTTTTCGGCGTTAAGGGCGGCGCTGCGGGCGGCGGATATGCGCAGGTGGTTCCCATGGAGGATATCAACCTGCACTTCACGGGTGATATGCACGCCATCACCGCCGCAAACAACCTGCTCTGCGCAATGCTCGACAACCACATCCAGCAGGGCAACGCGCTGAACATAGACGTGCGCCGCATTCTCTTCAAGCGCTGCCTTGATATGAACGACCGCGCCCTCAGAAACGTTGTCATCGGCATGGGCGGAAAGGTGAACGGTATCCCGCGCGAGGATCATTTCCACATCACCGTTGCCAGCGAGATAATGGCTATCCTCTGCCTTGCCTCCGACCTCACCGACCTCAAGGCACGCCTCGGAAAAATACTCGTTGCATATACTTACGACAACAAGCCCGTTTACGCCGCTGACCTCAAGGCTGTAGGCGCAATGACCGCGCTCCTCAAGGAAGCCATCAACCCGAACCTTGTTCAGACGCTGGAGAACAACCCCGCGATAATCCACGGCGGTCCTTTCGCAAACATCGCCCACGGCTGCAACTCCGTAAGAGCGACAAAGCTTTCCATGAAGCTTGCGGATTACACCATCACCGAAGCAGGCTTCGGCTCCGACCTCGGCGCGGAGAAGTTCTTCGACATCAAGTGCCGCTATGCTGGCTTGAAGCCCGACTGCGCCGTTATCGTTGCGACCATTCGTGCGCTGAAGTACAACGGCGGCGTTCCCAAGGCGGAGCTTACCACCGAGAACGTTGACGCTCTCAGAAAGGGTATCGTGAACCTCGGCGTTCATATCGACAACATGAAGAAGTTCGGCGTGCCCGTTGTTGTGGCGATAAACCACTTCGGCACCGACACCGACGCTGAAATAGCCATCGTCCGCGAATACTGCGAGGAGAGAAACGCCCGCGTGGCATTCTCCGATGTATTCATGAAGGGCGGCGACGGCGCGATAGAGCTTGCAAACGCAGTTATCGACACCATCAACACCACCGAGAGCAATTTCAAGCCGCTGTATGACACCGAGCTTTCCGTCAAGGAAAAGGTGAACATCATCGCAAAGGAGATTTACGGCGCGGACGGCGTTGTATTCACTCCCAAGGCTGACAAGGCGCTCAAGGAGATCGAGGCGCTGGGGCTTGACAAGGTGCCCGTATGCGTTGCAAAGACGCAGTATTCCCTCACCGACGACCCGACAAAGCTCGGCAGACCCGAGGGCTTCAGCATAACCGTAAGCGATGTCCGCATAAGCAGCGGCGCGGGATTTGTCGTAGTTTATACAGGCGACATCATGACCATGCCGGGTCTGCCCAAGGTTCCCGCGGCGGACAACATCGATGTTGACGAAAACGGCACGATAACAGGACTTTTCTGATGAAAGAATTTATAACGAACAGCGAGGAGGAGACCCTCGCCGCCGCGGGGCAGGTAGCCGCGCAGTTAAAGGCGGGGGACATCATCCTCTACAAAGGCGAGATGGGCGCGGGCAAGACGGCGTTCACACGGGGTATCGCAAGGTACTTCGGGGTGGACGATTATGTTTCAAGCCCGACTTTCGCGCTGGTTAACGAATACGACGGGGATATCCCGATATTTCATTTCGACCTTTACCGTATCGACGGCTACGACGACCTCTATGCCATCGGATTTTTCGACTACCTTGACCGCGGCGGCATAATCGCGGCGGAATGGAGCGAAAATGTCCCCGGGCTTGAAGAGGAGCTCGGCGGAGTTATAACGATAAAGATCGACAAGCTTTCCGAAAACGGCAGAAAGATCACCGTAACCGGCGGAGTTTTCGGGGAATGAAAGACTGTACAGAAAAGAAGTGATCCGAATGATTTTAGGAATAGACAGCTCCGCCATAACCGCAGGCTGTGCGCTGTGCGACGGCGATAAGATCGTCGCGGAGGAATTTCTCAACACAAAGCACACCCACTCGCAGACGCTCCTGCCCATGGTGGAGAGTATGCTGAAAAATGCGGGCGTTACGCTGGCGGATGTCGAGAAGATAGCAGTCACGGTGGGGCCCGGCTCGTTTACGGGCTTAAGGATAGGCGTTGCCTGCGTAAAGGGCATGGCGATGGGCGCGAAGAAACCCTGCGTGCCCGTTTCCACGCTGGAGGCGATAGCGTACAACCTTGTCGGCACGGACTGCGTTGTCTGCGCCTGCATGGACGCGCGGTGCAATCAGGTTTACAATGCGCTTTTCCGTGTTGAAAACGGGAAAATTTCCCGCCTGTGCGATGACCGCGCGATACGCGCCGAGCAGCTATCCGAAGAACTGAAAGGCATGAGCGGCAGGATAATCCTCGCGGGGGACGGCGCGGAGCTTATGGATAATTTCACCGGGCACGCATACGAACTTGCCCCCTATCCGCTGAGATATCAGCGCGGCGCGGGAGTGTGCGCTGCCGCCGCAGATAAGGAGCCGATAAACGCCGCGGCGCTTATGCCCAGCTATTTAAGGCTTCCGCAGGCCGAGCGCGAGCGCCTTGCACGCGAGCAGGCAAAATAAATTGCTTTCCCCCCTTGACCTCGGGGCGGAAATGTCGTATAATAAGGGTATATCGTCAGATAAATTTTCTTTGAAAGAGGATAAGACATGATAGCGATAGGTTCGGATCACGCGGGATACGCGCTGAAATGCGAAATAATAAAGTTTCTTGAAGAAAAGGGCGTTGAGTACAACGACTGCGGCTGCAACGGCGAAAGCGTCGATTACCCCGACATCGCCGAAAAGACCTGCGCGGAGGTAACATCCGGCAGGGCGGATAAGGCGATACTTATCTGCGGCACGGGCGTTGGCATCTCCATCTCTGCAAACAAGATAAAGGGAATACGCGCGGCGCTCTGCGGCGATTGGTATTCCGCAAAATACACAAGGCTTCACAACGACGCAAACGTTCTCTGCATGGGCGGACGCGTTATCGGCGCGGGACTTGCCTGCGAGATAACGGATGTGTTCCTCTCCACAGAATTTGAGGGCGGAAGGCACGCACGCCGCGTCGAAAAGATCATGAAACTGGAGGGCAAATAATATGGAAAACGTTCATGTATGCGATCATCCCCTCGTTCAGCACAAGATCTCCCTGCTGCGCGACAAGAACACCGGCTCCAAGGAGTTCAGAGAGCTTGTAAACGAGATATCCATGTTCATCTGCTACGAAGCGACCCGCGATCTTCCCCTCAAGGAAGTTAAGATCGAAACCCCGCTGGCGCTGGCGGATTCCAAGATAATCAGCGGCAGAAAGGTAGCTTTCGTGCCCATCATGAGAGCGGGATTAGGCATGGTTGACGGCGCGCTGGCGCTGGTTCCTGCGGCTAAGGTAGGCCATGTGGGAATTTACCGCGACAAGGCAAACAGCAATTCCGCGGCGGAATACTACTGCAAGCTTCCGTTTGATATCAAGAACCGCGAGGTCATTATAATGGATCTTATGCTTGCGACAGGCGTTTCTGCTGTAAAGACGGTGGATATCGTGAAGAAAGCAGGCGCGTCGACCATCAAGTTCATGTGCGTGCTGACCTGCCCCGAGGGCATAAAGGCGCTCCATGACGCTCATCCCGATGTTGAGATAATCTGCGGCGCCATCGACAGCGGCCTTAACGATGAACTGTACATCATCCCCGGCATAGGCGACGGCGGCGACAGGCTTTTCGGAACAAAGTAATTTTATAGGATTTTCGGGCGGTATTTAGATATGCCGCCCGAAAATTTTTGCAAAACCTCTTGACACGGCGGAGGTAGTGTGCTATAATAACAACGTACATTAAATTGTACATCATAGATGTGACCTTAAACCGATGAACGGGACGAGTAGGTTCTGCCGCTGCGTTTCAGAGAGCCGCCGATGGTGTGAGTGCGGTGCGTATGCAAGACTGAATGGACCCGCGAGGGCCGACTGAACGGCGAAAGCCTTGTAGGAAGGACGCTCCGAGCGTTAAAGCGGAGGCGTGTGTATGCACGCATGAGTGCGCCGTAAGGCGAATTTGGGTGGTATCGCAGGATAACAACAAGTATCTTGTCCCATGATGAAGCAGGGGGGCAGGATTTTTTTTGTCCCTCAGAACGATACAGCCGCGCAAATTGCGGCAATTTGGAGGTATTTGAAATGAAAAATCTCAGACTCAAAGGAATTTTAGGCACAGCACTTGCATTCACAATGGCACTGACAGGCTGCTCCGGCAACACAAACAGCACAGGCAGCACCGCCGACAGCTCCGCGGCAGACAGCACCGCAGCCGACGGCAAGCTGAACATCGGTATCATCCAGTACGGCACACATCCCTCGCTGGACAACTGCTATCAGGGCGTAATCAACGGCCTTGAAGCAAGCAGCTATGCAGATAAGATAAACATCGACACACAGAACGGCGCGTTCGATTCCGCAGCCTGCGATTCCATCGCGGCTACAATGGTTGCCAAGGAATATGACATGATCTTCGCGATTGCGACACCCGCAGCGCTTTCCGCTTATGCGGCGGCTAAGGACGCAGAGATCCCCGTTATTTTCTGCGCAGTATCCGATCCTGTTGCGGCAGGCCTTACAGAGAGCTTCGACGCAGGCCTTGAGTACTGCAACGGCACATCCGACGTGCTCGAGTTCGACAAGCAGGTAGAGCTTATCAAGACGCTCCAGCCCGATGCTAAGAAGATCGGTGTTCTTTACACCACCACCGAAGCGAACTCCGTTTCCCAGCTCAAGACCCTCAAGGAAGTCTGCGCAACACAGGGCATGGAAGTAGTTGAGCAGGGCGTTTCCACCGCTGCTGATATTCCCCAGGCTGCTGCTTCCCTCGCAGGTCAGGTAGACTGCATCAACAACTTCACCGACAACAACGTCGTAAACAACCTGTCCATTGTCCTCGAAAAGGCTAACGCAGCGGGCGTTCCGATCTACGGCTCTGAAATCGAGCAGGTAAAGAACGGCTGCCTTGCTTCCATCTCCATCGACTACGTTGCACTCGGCGAAAAGACCGCTGAAATGGGCGTTAAGGTGCTCGACGGCACAAAGTGCTCCGATATGGCAGTTGGTAAGATCTCCGAGGGTACTCCCGTTGTAAACACAGAAGTCCTCGAAGCATTCGGCATCACTCTTCCCGATTCCCTCGCCGACGCCGAAAAGGTAGTCACCAACAAGGCAGAGGAAGAATAAATTTAATGCGCCCGCCGCACAGTGCGGGATAACAACATTCAACACTGATTAAGGGGCGGACATGAACGTAATCATAAACATTCTGATAGGCATAGTTGAGG
>CAVIFG010000061.1:4023-9960 GCA_963641955.1 Escherichia coli | reverse complement strand
CTCCGCGACTATCACCCTGTCCACAGTGTTTTTCGCCAGCGCCGCGCCCTTTTCCGTGAGATAAATATACTTGCTGCGCTTGTCGCCGCTGTCCGAAAAGAATATCAGCCCGTCGCTTTCCATTTTCTTGAGGGCGGTGTTTATCGTCTGCTTCGGCTCAAGCATCATGCTGCACATAAAACTCTGCGTTACGTTTTCCCTCGACCCGCGCAGGCAGTACAGTATCCAAAAAACGCTTTCGTTCATCCCGAGCGCTTTTGCGATTCCACGGTAGATGTCGTCCTGTTCTTTCCAAAGAACGTTGAAAATCATCATGCGCTTATCTGTCGGCATATCATTCATAAATTCACCCCTCTGTCCGAAATCGGACTTTACTATTATAATCCGAAATCGGACGTTTGTCAAGGGGTATAAATAAAAAAACGGGCAGAAAGCCCGTTTTTATCACAAGATTTTCCAGATGGTAGGCGTCTGCATATCCTTAAAAAGCTTTATCTGCGCCTGTGCACGGTCGCAGGCAGCATACAGTTCCTCGTTCTGTTCCTGTGCAAATGAGCTTATCTCCGCGATGGAGGAAGTTATTTCGACCGCGTGGCCGAGGTCGTTTACAAGTATCCCGACCTCAACAAAATGATCCCATGATTTTTTGAGTTCCTCCGCAGCGGCGATACACTCTTCCTTTTTTCCGTCTTGATAAGCCTGCTCGGTTCTGGATACCATGTCGGAAAGCTCGTCGGTGCGTTTGTTTACCATAGCCACCGACCAGAAGCACCCCACCGACATTACGATCAGCAGACAGATACTGATAATAAGCCTGCCCATTACATCCCCTCCTGTCGCTTTACGATAGTAGTGCTGCCGTTTTTGTCGGCGGTCATGAGAAATACATCGCTGACGGACGTGTTATGATCCCTGAGCTGCTGCGCCAGCCACCCGTGACCAAGCCCGAGGATGTGAAGCTGCTCCTTGTCCTCTATCCCGTCGCGGATGACTATTGCGGGGGGATTGTCGGTGGTGCCGCCGGCGTTTACATCCTGCTTTTCAGCGGGCTGAAAGTCCTTTTTAAGCAGGAAGTGTATCTTGCCAGTTGTTTCTACGATGGCGTAGTGTATCTGCGTCACGTCGAATATCTGCTGCTCGCGCATGGCTTCGACAAGGTCGTCGACGGTGTAGCGGAGCTTCTTCATCTCCTTTTGGAGGATTGTCCCCTCGGAAACGATTATGCGGGGGCTGCCTATCATCAGCTTTCTGAACTTTGCGGATTTCAGCATTATCTGCGAAACGATAACATCAAGGCAGACCAGCGTCAGTATCGGCACAATGCCCATTATCATCGGCACGGAGCTGTCCTCGACGGGTATCGCGGCAATGTTGGATATAAGGATGGTAACGACCAGCTCGGAGGGCTGCAATTCCCCAAGCTGGCGCTTGCCCATAAGCCTTAACGAAAATGTTATTATGATGTAAAGTATGCACGCTCTTATCAGTACGACTGCCATAAAAATTCCCTCTTTCCGAAATATTCGGGAATAGTATGGGATGATTTCGGGGAATTATGCATGAAAAATGGTGCTGCAAAAATTACAGCACCATTTTGTATGTTCTGATTACTTCAGTATCATCTGATCAATAAGCTCTTTCAGCCTTGCAACGGCGTTTTCGGGGCTGAGCTTTTCGGATATCGTCTTATCACGGGAGGAAAGCTCAAACACGCCTTCTTCAAGGTTTCTCGGGCTTACAACAACTCTCAGCGGAACACCAAGCAGGTCTGCGTCGCTGAACATAACGCCCGCGCGGACATTTCTGTCGTCGTAAATCACCTCTACGCCTGCCGCCTGAAGGTCGTTGTAAAGCTTGTCAGCCGCTGCGCGGACAGCCTCATCGTCGGAGCGTACCGCGCAGATGTGTACCTGCCACGGAGCAATCGCCATCGGCCAGATGGGGCCGTATTCATCGTGGTGGGATTCGCATACGGAAGCCGCAAGTCTGCCCACGCCTATGCCGTAGCAGCCCATTATCGGTGTCTGCTCCTTGCCGTCCTTGTCGAGGAAGGTCATACCCATGGCCTTGGTGTACTTCGTGCCGAGCTGGAATATATTTCCGACCTCGATGCCGCGTGAGATAGTGATAGCCTTTTCGCCGCACTCGGGGCAAACGCCGCCCTCGATTATCTTTGCAAAATCGTGGTACTCTACCTCGCCGATATCGCGGGAGATATCAAGACCCGTGAAGTGGTATTCTTCCTTGTTTGCGCCGCAGGAAAGGTTGTTGGTGTTTTCAAGGGACTTGTCGAACAGGACTGTTGCGCCGCCGTTTACGTTGAGGTTAACGGGGCCGATGTAGCCTGCGTTAAGTCCGCATTCCTCGGTGATAACAGCAGGGTGGATGTCGCAGCCGAGGTAGTTTGTAAGCTTGGTTTCGTTTACGTCAAGGTCGCCGCGGATGAACAGAACAACATAGCTGTCGTCATGGTTGCGCTGATATACCACCGCCTTGCAGGATTTCTCGGTGGGAGTCTTGAGGAACTCGCAGATATCCTCGATGGTGTGGATGTCGGGGGTGTATACCTCGGTGAGCGGCTCGGAAACCGCATCGCGCTCGTTGGTGATGATGCTTGCGGCAGCTTCCATATTTGCGCGGTAGCCGCAGTGTTTGCATATTGCGATGCTGTCTTCGCCGATGGGGGTGAGCAGCATGAACTCATGCGAAACGCTTCCGCCCATCATGCCGCTGTCGGACTTGACGGAAATTACCTCGGGAACGCCGCAGCGCGCATAAATGCGCTCATAAGCCTTGTGGCAGCGGTCGTAGTATTCCTCGAGATCCTCCTGAGAGGTGTGGAAAGAGTATGCGTCCTTCATGGTAAATTCGCGGACGCGGATAAGGCCGCCGCGGGGACGTGCTTCGTCGCGGAACTTTGTCTGTATCTGATATATCATGAAGGGGTATTTTGTGTAGCTGTTTGCGTATTCGCGCACGAGCTGAACGGCAGCTTCCTCGTGGGTCATACCGAGCACCATGGGCTGCTTGTTTCTGTCGGTAAAGCGCAGGAGCTCGCTTCCGATGGACTCATATCTGCCGCTTTCCTGCCAAAGGGTCGCGGGCATAACAACGGGGAACATTACTTCCTGTCCGTCGATGGCGTCCATTTCCTCGCGGATGATCTGTTCGATCTTGCGTGTGATGCGCTTGAGCGGCATGAAGCTGGAGTAAATTCCGTTTGCGACGTACTTGATGTATCCGCCGCGAACCATAAGGGCATGGCTGTCTATCTGACAGTCGGAGGGGCGCTGCTTGAAGCGGTCGCCGACCAGTTTTTCGAGTTTCATTCTGTTCTTTCCTTTCAACGATTTTTCTGATATTCCTGCGGTCAGGGCACAAAAAAGCCCCAAGCCGCGTTATACGGCTCAGGGCGAACGATCATCGTCCGCGGTACCACCTGAATTCGGATAGCTCCGCACTTTGCCGACGGTGAAATCACATCGGCTTTCCCGATAACGGCGGGTGCCGTCGCCGCCTACTTTTGGGAACAAGTGTTCCGGATTCGGGGCGCACTCAAAGATGGGTTCGGCGGCGGATACACTGACGGCTTGCACCAGACGCCGCCTCTCTGAAAGGTTTTCCGTGCCTACTGTTTCTTCTCACAGCTTTACCAACTTATTATATCACGCAATTTTATTTTTGTCAATACCGCTTGTGTGGGATAATTGCAAATAAAAATGCGGGAGGCTATGCTCCCGCATTAGGTTGACGATAAACATTTAGTCTTACTGTGACACAATACACGCGGTCAAGGGGTCGCACCCCTTGCAGGTCAAGGGCAGCGCCCTTGTCGCCGTCCGCAGACGGCGAAATACTCTTTTAATGGAAAATTTTATTCAGTGAAAGCATAATGCTGGTGCGTTTATCCGACTTCCAAGGCGCTAAAGGGGGTGTGGGGGGAAAACAAGAGTTTTCCCCCCACAGTTTATTGCAAATTCCTGCCGTTTAGCTTTTCAAACAACCTACAGCGGTAGTTTTTATTCCGCCAACATAGCAGCCTCAGCCGCTGCACCGTCCTCGTGTACGATAATATAGTAGTATCCGTCGGGGGTTTCGCCGTGAACTCTGCCCGAAAGGGAGATCACCTGATCCTCGTAAAGACGGTCGGTTTCCATGTTGTCGAGGTAGGAAGCATAGCTGTCAAACTGCGCCTTGAGAGCCTCCTCGTTGCCCGCGGAGGGCTTTGCGATGAGAATTCTGTTGAAGTGAACGCTCATCATATTATCCGCAAAATAGTAGTCCTCGCAGAGGGAAGTGTCGATGCTGAATGCAAGCTGAACATCCTCCGCGTCGGTCTTAACGCCCATGGAGGGCCACTCTACCGCGTTCATTACGATGTTTGCGTATTCCTCGGCTCTGCCGGAGGTTTCGGAAGATGTGTCATCGGTGCTGTCCGCGTCCTCGGAAGCGGTATCGTCGGAGGAAACCTCGTCGGATGTTACGTCCCCGGAAGCAGAGTTATCCTCGGAAACAACTGAGGAATTCACATCGGAGCTTTCCGAAGCGGAGGAGCTGTTGCTGCTGTTGGAGCACCCTGTTACCGCAACAGCAAGCGCGGACAGGATAACGGATAATGCTATGATCTTCTTCATTAATTAAGCCTCCAGAGCGTTGAGGGCGTCAGCGCAGTCAGAGCCGCTCTTGTTAACGATGAGGTAGTAGTAACCATCAGCAGTGGTTCCGGAAACGGCGCCTGCAATTGTTTCCTCCTGGCTGGGGTAAACGTTCATGGGGTCGGTAACGATCGCCATGTGGTTGTCAAGCGCTGCCTTAACTGTGTCCTCGCTGCCTGCAACGGGCTTGATAACGATGATCTCTTCGCAGTTTGCGCTTGTTGCGGGCAGACCTACATAGAAGTCCTCTGCATCAGCGGTATTGATGCCTGTAAGGCTTTCAACGAGCGCAGCGTCGGTGAGGGACTCAAGTCCGGGCCATGTGCCTGCGGTCAGGGCAGCTTCTGCGTACTTTGCAGCCTTGCCCTCGGTGGTTTCGCCATTGTTATCATCGGATGTGTCATCGGAAGTGTCAGAGCTTTCGTCCTCGGATACATCGGAGCTGTCCTCTGTGATATCGGAGATGTCAGAATCCGTGCTGCTGTCCTCTGCGGGAGTGCTTTCGGACTCGGTGGAGGATACTACATCGGAAGATGCAGAAGAGCTGTCGGAAACGCTGTTGTTATTGTTGGAGCAGCCTGTGAATGCTGCGAGCATGGTCAGTACAACTGCCATTGTGATAAACTTTTTCATAAGTATAGATCCTTTCCTTTTCCTTTGGTTTTCTTTTTTATATATCATCCGCGTGTGCGGCTGATGTCATTTTTTGTTGAGGTGCTTCAGCAGCGGGGCAGGGAGGGAGTATTTCTCCTTGTCGCGCCACGGGATGTCCTCAAGCGTTATTACCCGCGGGTCATTGAAAACCCTGCGGATGAATTCCTCGTCCATATACTCGGGATTTGGCTTAGGGAAGCCGTTTTCGTCGAGAATGGGTCTGCCGTGCTCGTCCACGGCATATACAAATCTTCCCCACCACGGCAGCCACCATAGCCAATCTGCGCCGTCGCGCTGCATTTCGTCGGGGTCGGGGATAGTTCCGCATTCGGAGAGGGTTGCGGGCTTTCCGTAGGTGTAGCTTGTCACCTCGCGGTATTTTTCAAGCTGGGAAGCGTGGGACGGCGGGTCGGTGTATATATCCTCGCCAACGATATCAAATGTGTTGGGATGTACCGCCATGCACTTATTCTGCCCGTTCCAGACCCAAATTAAATTAGTGAGTTTGTGGTAATTCATAAAGCGGTCGAAAATGGTGTACCACAGCTTTTTGTATGCTGCGATGCTTTCCTCGCCGCGGTTTCCCCACCAGAACCAGTTTCCGTAGGCCTCGTGAAGCGGGCGCCAC
>CAVIFG010000061.1:2716-4013 GCA_963641955.1 Escherichia coli | reverse complement strand
GGAATGGGGATATCATCCTTTTCAAACACTTTCAGTGCCTCCGCGACCATGTCTATTTCGCGGTTGATGAAGTCGTTTTCGGGAGTACCCTCGGTTACGGCGCGGATGATGTCGAAGCCTGTTTTGTGGTCGTACTCGGTGGTTTTGTAGTAGAACGACGAAAGCTTGTGGATGTCGTTCATGTCGTCTGGAGCGTACCAGTGCCAGCACATGGTAAGTATGCCGCCGCAGTTCCTTGCCCATTCAAGGGCGCGGTTTACCTGATCGTACCCGCCGCCAAGCCCGCTTATGCCCATGAAGTCATAGCCGCGTATCGCGGGAATTTTTCCGCAGGTGTTGTAGTAAACGAGATCCTCGATCTCGCTTTCAAAAAGATACTGCTGACCCGAGATGAATTTTTTGCCCTTGCAGGCCTTGAGAAATTCGTAGAGTCGTTTTGTGTTGGGAGAAGCGTTATCGGTGACAAGCCTGTCCGCCGAAACCTCCCTGCTGTCGAGCGCTTTCATCAGCGCGTCAAAATCCGTCCTGTAACCCATTTTATACCTCCGTATCGCGGCATTGCCACAAACAAAAGTCATTATACAGCATAAATTGCAAAAAATCAAGAGTAGAAACGTGAATTTGTCGCCAAACGAGATGTTTTCGGGTTTTATGACGATATTATACTCATGCAAGCGGTATAATGTGTGTAAATGGTCTGAATATTCTGTGAAAACGGCACAGCCATTTTCTGCAAAAAAACGGCCGCGCAGAAATTGCACGACCGTTTCTTGTTTCTTAAAGCTTGACCGGAACGTTGTTATTTCGGTACGGCGAAATTATTCGCCTCTCTGCTTAGCAAAGCACTCGCTGCAAAGAACGGGTCTGTCGCCCTTGGGTTCGAAAGGAACTCTTGCGATACCGCCGCAGTTAGCACAGGTTGCTTCGAAGAATGTTCTTGCGCCTCTGCCTGCGTTCTTCTTTGCGTCGCGGCAAGCCTTGCATCTCTGGGGCTCGTTTACGAAGCCCTTTTCTGCGTAGAATTCCTGCTCACCTGCAGTGAATACGAAATCTGCGCCGCAGTCCTTGCACTTTAAAGTCTTGTCAGTGTACATAGTAATACCTCTTGAAAAAAATTTTTGCCCAGTCGGATTTACACCGACACCTTTGATAAACAACGCTCTGAAATTAAGCTATTGGGTCATGTTTCGGAAAACCGTCTGCGGAGCTTTGCACGCGCCCTCGCTACGGCATTATCCACTGCTTTTCTGTCCCCGCCCGTCATCTCTGCGATCTCTGCATATGAAAGCCCCATTAT
>CAVIFG010000061.1:816-2706 GCA_963641955.1 Escherichia coli | reverse complement strand
GCTCCATATCTGTAAGCTCCGTCCGCATTCCCTCGCGGAACTCCTCGGTATTTTCGCGGGCGATAACGCGTTCCTCGGGGGTGGGGGAGGAGTCCGCCATATCCAGCAGGACATCTTCATCCGTTATCCGCGCGGCGCGCTTTATCGATCGATCCACCGTATTCTTCATGCGGTTGGCGATGCAGGTCTGTGCAAAAGCGGCAAACGATCCCTTTTCCCGGTCGAAGCTGCCTATGGCGGAAAGCAGCGCCTGCATCCCGTCGGACACAAGCTCCTCATAATCGGCGGAGCCGGAATACCGCCGCGCAATGGAGAACACAAGCTTCATATAGCGCGAGATAAGCTCTGCCGTTTCGCCGTTGTCGCGTGAGCCGCCGAGCAGCTCCTCATCGCTCATCGAAGAAAAATCCGTCATAAACTGTTTACCGATCGTTTGACTGTTAAACTTTTACACTTTAGTTATTATAGCACGTTTCGCATAATTTGTCAATGGAATTTTTGAAATTAACTGAAAAACGACTTTTTTTATGAAATGGGCGTATTGCTTTTATGCAAAACGCCCATTAAAATATTATTTCTCTGCGTATTTTGCTCTGCCGTCCCTGAAGATATTTCCGCCGACGCAGTCGATGGCAACTATCAGGGGAAACTTCTCGAATTTAAGGCGCTTTACGCTCTCGCAGCCGAGGTCCTCGAATGCGATGACCTCGCATTCCGTGATGCATTTGCAGGCAAGCGCGCCTGCTCCGCCGATGGCGCAGAAGTATACGGCGCCGTTTCTTTCGATTGCGTCGCAGACCGCCTGCGAGCGCTCTCCCTTGCCTATCATGGCGGAAAGACCCATGTCCAGCATATCGGGGGAGTAAACGTCCATTCTGCCGGAGGTGGTCGGCCCGCAGGAGCCGATAACCATTCCGTCCTTTGCGGCGGTGGGGCCTGCGTAGTATATTGCCGCGCCGTCAAGCCGATAGGGAAGCGGTTCGCCCTTTGCGATAAGTTCCTTTATGCGCTTGTGCGCCGCGTCGCGGGAGGTGTACACCGTGCCCGAAAGGAGCACCTTGTCGCCCGCGCGGAGAGTTTTTGCCTTTTCCTTTAATTCGTTCGTGTTAAGCTCTGTCATTTGTGTATCTCTTACCTTATTATATTAGGACTTAGAAACCGCCGAAGCCGCCGAATGCATCGGAGCTCATGTCGTCGTCATCGGAGTTCTCGCTGCTTTCGCCGCTGCCGAAGTTCCAGATGGAAGCGTCGTCTGCGGAGGGCGCTTCGGGATCCTTTGCCGCCTCGGGAACAGGCTCGGGTTCAGCCGCGGGAGTTTCCGCAGCAGCTGTGGAACCGTCGTCGCCGAAGTTGCCTGCCTTCTCCATTGCTTCAAGCTGCGCCTGAAGATCCGCCCACGGGTCGCCCATGTCGAGCTTAGTGGCGGGCTGCTCTGCGGCGGGTTCTTCCTCCTCGCTGCTGTCAACGGAGCCGCCGAGCATTCCAAGGCTTGCTTCCGCATCGCGGAGAGCCTTCATCAGTTCATCCTCGTCGGAAAGCTTGTTCGGATCTGCGTCCATATCGAAATCTTCCATGCTGTCGGGGGCGGAGGGCTTTACGGCAAACTGCTCTTCTGCCTTCTTTACCGCGTCGATCACGGAAGTGTCCACATCGTTTGTGAGATTATTGCTGGTCATGGTCTGCGCGATGAGATCGTTTGCAAAATCATGATCAAAGGAGGCAACGGAGCTGTCGGAGTTGTCGAGGGGGGAGATCTCGCTCACCATCTCATCCTCATGCTGCGGCTCTTCCTCCTTGGCGGGTTCTTCGGTGTCGAAAAGACCGCCAAAAAGATCGTCGGGGGTATCGGGATTTACCAGCGGAACAGGCTGCTTTTCTGCCTTTTCGGTG
>CAVIFG010000061.1:0-712 GCA_963641955.1 Escherichia coli | reverse complement strand
GGCTCTTCCTCCATTGCCGCGGGCTCGTCTGGCTCTGCGGCAGCAGCGGGTTCCTCGAAAGCGGCTTCATCCGCGGCTGTAACTGCCTCAAAATCGGGAACAGCTATCTTTGCGGGGGCGATTTTTGTGCCGAGAAGTGCGGACGCAGATTCTCCGATCGCGGAGTAGAGCGCGTTCATTTCCTCTGCCTTTTCGCGGAACATATTCATAAAGCCTTCGAGCTTCTCGTCAGCTTCGGTGCGGCGCGTTTCGGCATCGGAAACGATGTTCTCGGCGGTGCGCTTTGCGGACTCGATTATCTCTCTGGCGTCCTGATTTGCCTTTTCGATAACTTCGTTGTAAGCCTGCTTTGCCTCTTCGTTGACGCCCTTGCCCGATTTGAGCATATCGGTCATTTTCTGCTTTTCGGCATTGAGCTTGTTCTTGAGATCGTCGACCTGCTCCTGAAGCACATCGGCGTTACGGCGCTCGGTGTTGAGCTTCAGCTCAAGCTCCGCAGCCTTTTCTTCGCCCTGCTTCACTGCGGCCTGAACGCGCTCGTCGGCGGATTCTGCCGCTTTTACGGCTTCTTCCGTCTTGGCGTCGTTGGCTTTCTTTTCCGCCTCGATCTCCTGCATTTTTTTCCGAAGATTGCTTATGTACTCATTGACCTCGTTTTTATCAAACCCCATGGGTCGTGTGCTGAATCCGCCGTCGCCGACTGCCATAATAA
>CAVIFG010000060.1:8914-10053 GCA_963641955.1 Escherichia coli | reverse complement strand
TCGTTATGCTGTACGCGTCGTCGAGCCTTGATGACCAGAAATGGCAGTTCATCTATCAGGCGTTCCAGTCGCACGGAAAGTATTTAAATGAGTATATAGACTCCCTCAATCCCAACTCCACGGAGGGCAACGGCGTCACCGACGATGTTCCGTCGGGGCAGGGCGGCAGCGGCGAGCTTCCGCAGAGCTTCGACCAGCTCTATGTTTACCTCTCCAACTACGTTTCCGAAAACAACCTTGAGCAGTCCGTTGCAGTCGAAAACGGCGCGGCTCATATAACGATAAGATTTGACGACGGAGTTTTCTTCGACCCCGACAGCGCTGTTCTCAAGAGCGAGGGCAGGGATGTCCTCCGCGGGATCTCCCCGGGAATAAAGGCCGCATCCGAAGCGATACAGACCATGACGATATCCGGCCATACGGCGCAGGGATATTCCACGGTGAACGACTTCGCGCTTTCGGCGAACCGAGCGGTAAGCGTTGAAAATTACCTCGAATTCAACGCTGTGCTTCCCACGGCAAAGTTCAGGGTAAAGGGCTGCGGCCCCAACGAGCCCGTCGCGGACAACGACACCGCCGAGGGCAGAGCCAAGAACAGGCGCGTTGAAATAATGCTCCTCAAGAGCAATATCGACACATCCGATCCAGAGCAGATCAAGGATATCCTTCTGCACGACTACGGCATCCCGAGCGACCAGTTCGATCCCGATGCACAGCAGGAGGACGACGACAAGCTTCCGAACGGCTCCGTTGACAAGATCATTCAGAATATCGAAAGCCTGTTCCCCGGCGACAGCTCCATTATTGATGTGCCCGAGGGACCCGAGATTTTCGACAACACCGACAGCTTTATTTTCGACAGCGGCTCTGACAGCAGCAGCGGCGATGACGCCTCCTCGGAGGACAGCGAATAAAGTGAGAATAACCAAGACAAGGGGGAAAACAAGTGGCTGACGTTCTTACACAAGCGCAGATCGATGAAATGCTGAAAAACGTCGCGATGGGCGCCGAGCCCGTTGTTGCCGCAAAAGAGGAAGCGAAGGTCAAGGAATATGACTTCCGCGCCCCTAAGAAGTTTACAAAAGAGCAGATAAAGGTACTGGACAGCATCTGCGAGGACTATGCAAGACTGCTTTCGT
>CAVIFG010000060.1:7286-8904 GCA_963641955.1 Escherichia coli | reverse complement strand
GCTGAGACTGTACTGCCGCGTTTCCCTCGTTAATATCGAGGAGCAGAGGTACAGCGAGTTCAACAACGCACTTCCCGACTACGTTATGATGGGCATGGTAGACATGGGGATAAAGAACGAGGAGGTCAGCGAAACCACCGTTATCGTTCAGATATCCAACGCCATCACCTACACCATGATAGACCGCCTGCTCGGCGGCAAGGGCGAATACCGCGACACCAACCGCGACTTCACCGAGATAGAAATAACCATCATGAACGATGTTATGCGCTCGTTTGCGGAGCTTCTGAAAGAACCGTGGCTGACGCATATCGACCTCGACCCGAAACTCATCGGGATAGAAACCAACTCCAGAGTGGTCCAGACGATAGGGCACGAGGACACCGTTATAATCGTAGCACTTGAAGTCGAGATAAACGGCGTTAAATCCATCATTTCAGTATGCATTCCCGCGATAAACCTCGACGAGATCATGCAGAAATTCATACCGAGATACACCGGTTCGAAGCGCAAGACCGACGCGGCACGCGAAGCGGAACGGCGCGACAACATCATGACGGGCATAAGCTCCACCGATCTTACGATAAAGGCGGTGCTCGGCGAGATCAATCTCGATCTCTACGAGGTGCTGACGCTTCAGGTCGGCGATGTTATCCCCCTCGGAAAGAACATCAACACCAACATCACGGTGAAGATAGGAAACCGGGTGTGGTGCGACGGAAAGCTTGGTACGTACAATAATAAAAAGGCAATAATGATAGAAAATTTTACAGAGAATTGAGGTAAAGTAACAGATGGCTAACGAAAACGGCGCAAACGTTGAGTTCACCCCATACGAAATAGACGCTGTCGGCGAAATATTAAACATCAGTATGGGTTCGGCGGCGACGGCAGTGTCGGAGCTACTGAACGCCAAGGTGTGGATCACTACTCCGAAAGTCAGTGTCGTAAAGGTTTCTGACCTTAATTATGATAACCTTGAGCCTGCTATCTGCGTAAAGATCGTTTATGTTTCGGGCATCACGGGTCTTAACATGATGGTGCTGAAGCAGGATGATGTTCAGCTCATACTGAACCAGCTGCTCGGCAACCCGCTGGTTATCTCCCCCGACTTTAAGTTCGACGAGCTTAACATCAGCGCGGTAAGCGAGATCATGAACCAGATGATGGGTTCCTCCGCGACGGCGCTGTCAGATCTGCTCGGCGTTACGGTGGATATCTCCACGCCGACCCCGTACATAATCGAAAAGGCAAAGTTCGGTGATCTCTGCGAGATGTCGCCGGATGAAACAGTCGTTGCGGTAACATTCAACCTTACCGTCGACGGCGTAATGAACAGCGAGTTCCTTTCCGTAATGTCCGTTGACCTTGCGAAAACGCTGTCCGGCAAGATGATAGAAAAATTCAACGTGGACGCCGAGAGTGCATCCACCGAGCCTGCGCCTGCTCCCGCTCCCGCGGCGGCAGCACCTGCGCCGACCCCCGCACCCGCGGCGGCTCCCGCTCCTGCACCTGCTCCTGCCCCCGCTTCCGCGGCGGCACAGCCCGCTCCGCAGGCGGCATACCAGCAGCCCGCGCAGCCGTATCCCCAGCAGGCGTATCCGTATCCTAATCAGTA
>CAVIFG010000060.1:5084-7200 GCA_963641955.1 Escherichia coli | reverse complement strand
CGGCATACGGCGCATATCCGCCGCCTCCCGCTCCGCCCGTAAATATTCAGAATGCGCAGCTTCACCAGTTCGAGGCGATGGATTTCGGTATCCCCGCCGATCAGAAGGACAACCTCAAGCTGCTGATGGGCGTTCCGCTTGAGATAAGCGTTGAGCTTGGTACCGCAAAGCGCAAGGTAAAGGATATCCTCGAGTTCACGCAGGGCACCATCATAGAGCTTGAAAGACAGGCTGGCGCTCCCGTTGACGTCGTGGTCAACGGAAACCTTATCGCACGCGGCGATGTAGTGGTCATCGACGATAACTTTGCGGTAAGAATAACCGAGATAGTTAAAAATCCGTTCATGGAAAGCCTCGGTAAAGAATAATAAATATTATATCATTTTTTCATATAAATGCTGAAGGAGATAATGTAATGGACAAGAAGATCTTACTGGTTGACGACGCAGCGTTCATGAGAATGCTTATCAAGGACACGCTCACAAAGAATGGCTACACAAACATTCTTGAGGCTTCCGACGGTGCAATTGCCTGCGAGGTTTACAGCTCCGAAAAGCCCGACCTTGTTATCATGGATATCACCATGCCGAACAAGTCCGGTATCGAAGCGCTGAAGGACATCAAGGCAGGCGACCCGATGGCGAAGGTTGTAATGTGCTCCGCAATGGGTCAGGAAGCAATGGTTGTTGAGGCTATCAAGCTCGGCGCGCTCGACTTTATCGTAAAGCCGTTCAAGCCCGACAGAATACTTCAGACCGTTAAAAAAGTCCTCGGCTGATCTACTACATATTCCAGGGCGGGGGAATGATTTACCCGCCTTTTGGCGTTTTTTCGGAACGGTGTGCACGGAGGTTTTTCGGTGGAATATTTCCAGATGATTATGGCACTGGTGGGAGTTCTCGCGCTGGTGTTCCTGCTGTTCTGGCTGATGAAGAAATTCAACGCAAGGGTTTCTTTGTCCGACAGCAAAAATATGAAAATACTCGAGCGGATAAACCTCGGGCCGGATAAGATGCTGCTGCTCGTAAGCGTCTGCGGAAAATGCATGGTGCTCGGCGTGACATCTAATCACACCGAAAAAATATGCGACCTCGAGCAGACCGAGGAGGAGCTGACGCAGCGCCCCGAGGGCGGAAATCCCTCCTTCGGCGAAAGCTTCAAGACCGTTCTCGGAGATATGCTCAAAAAGAAGTGACGGAGGTGGACTGCACTTGATCAAAAGTCTGATAAAGGCGGACAAAAAGCTCGTGCTGCGGTTTGCCGTTTCGCTTTTTGTTACGATATTTCTTGCCGTGATGTTCTTCACGGTGCGCTCTTATGCGGTTTCGTCGTCCTCGACGGAGCAGACGACCTCCACCGCGCAGGCGGGGGACTATCTCGACACCGAGCCGAGCTACACCGGCGACGACCCCACCGCGTCTGTTTTGCAGCAGGTGATAGGCGTCGACGCTTCGCAGCCGCTGGAGGTAATCCTGCTGCTGACGCTGATAGCACTCGCTCCGTCGCTGCTGATAATGATGACGTGCTTTACGCGAATAGTCATTGTTATGAGCTTTCTGCGAACGGCGATGCAGACGCAGAGCACCCCGCCGAATATGGTCATAACGGGAATGTCCCTGCTGCTGACGATATTCATAATGGCGCCTGTTTTCAGTGAGATAAACGAGATCGCGTATCAGCCGTACGTCAACGAGGAACTCACCATGGAAGAGGCACTGGACAAGGCGAGCGTGCCGCTGAAGCGCTTTATGCTAAAGCAGACCAGCAACGACGACCTCGATTTCTTCATCGACCTTTCCAAGACCGAGGAGCCCGAGGGCGGCTTCACCGAGGAATACATACAGAACGACCTTTCGCTTACGGTCATCGTCCCGTCGTTTATGATAAGCGAGCTCAAGCGCGCTTTCCAGATGGGATTTATGATATTCATACCGTTCCTGATAATTGATATCGTGGTGGGAAGTACGCTGATGTCCATGGGCATGATGATGCTGCCGCCAGTTATGATTTCCCTGCCTTTCAAGATATTGCTCTTTGTCATGGTGGACGGCTGGCACTTATTGATCAAGTCGCTGATAGTTAGCTTCAAGTAGAAAACAGGTGGAAGATTATGTCA
>CAVIFG010000060.1:1941-5074 GCA_963641955.1 Escherichia coli | reverse complement strand
GTGTTAAGGAGTGATTGATTATGACGCAGGATGTGGTCATGGAGATATTTCGCGAGGCGGTAATGCTGGCGTTCAAGCTGGCGCTGCCCGTGCTTCTTGTTGCCATGATAGTCGGACTTGTAATCGCGATACTTCAGGCGGCTACGCAGATACACGAGCAGACCATCTCGTTCGCGCCGAAAGCCGTGGCGGTGGGACTTACGCTGTTTTTCCTCGCGCCGTGGATGACGAACGAGTGCATTGATTTCGTGAACTTCATCTTCGAGAAGATCGCGGAAATCCCCATAACATGAGGACGCTGCCGTGTCGGAAATCTGGACTGCCATACAGAACAATTTCATAGTTTACATAATGGTTCTCGTGCGGGTGAGCGGGATATTCACGTTCAACCCGATATTCGCGCGCAACAACGTTCCCAACACCATAAAAGCGGGGGCGTCGCTTATGCTTGCGGTGGTCATGACCGCCGCCGGCGGAATGACCTACACCATGCCGGCGGGGCTGTTTCCGTTCGTATTCGATATGGCGAAGGAGCTTCTCGTAGGCGCGGTGCTGGGACTTTTCGTGAACCTCATGCTTCAGGTCTTTTCCATGGCGGGCGAGGTAACGGATATGCAGCTCGGCCTTTCCATGGCAAAGAGCTACGACCCCACATACGGCGGACAGACGGGCATAACGTCGTCCTACTACAGCTACTGGTTCATTCTGTATTTCTTCGCCGTGGGGGGACATTTAAGCTATATAAAGCTGTTCGCGGTGTCGTATGAAACAATACCCATCGGCTACGACAGCTTCAACATAAACATCGCGTATATCATGGTTTCCTACTTCGAAACCGTGCTTACACTGGGACTTAAACTCGCGATGCCCGTTGTGGCGGCCTCGCTTATAACCGAATTCTGCATAGGCGTGCTGATGAAGGCGGTGCCCTCGATACACGTTTTCGTGCTGAACATTCAGCTTAAAATGCTGGTGGGATTTGTCGTGCTGGCGGCAAGCTGCGGCGTTGTGTCGGAGTTTATGGAAAAGATAATGGACATACTGTTCACCAACCTGAATGGCTTGGTGGAACAGTTCACGCTGACATAACGGCTTGCTGAAAGGGCGGTGTTTTTAAGTGGCAGGCGAGGAAAAAACCGAAAAAGCCACCCCGAAAAAGCGCCGCGATCAGCGAAAAGAGGGCAATGTTCTCCAGTCCAAGGAGATAGTCACCGCCGCGTCCGTGCTGGGCATATTCGCGCTGGTGCGCATTCTCGCGGGGTATATGATGAAATGCATCCTCGCGTTCAGCGGCTCGATTTTCGAGCGCTCGGGCACATACGATGTGAATGTCGATACGGTCATGCCGCTGGTCGTCGAGATGATGACGGTGGTCGTGATGATAGTCGGCCCCGTGTGCGCGGGGGCGATGCTGCTGGGAATAATCCCGACGGTGGCGCAGACCCGCGGCCTTTTTACAATGAAGGCGCTGAAGCCGAAATTTTCGCGGCTAAATCCACTTGCGGGAATAAAGAAACTGTTCTCGGCGCAGGCGATAATCGGTATCCTTAAAGGACTTATCGAGGTAATCGCCATAGGCTGGATGGTATATAACGAGATATCCGACAGGCTTCCGAGGATACTCTCGCTGATGGATACGGGGCTTATGCAGGGGCTTGCCTATGCGGCGCTCAGTATCTTCGACGTTGTGATGCTGATATGCATTCTGCTGGTTTTTGTTGCCGCGGGGGATTTTCTCTTCCAGTGGTGGCAGTTTGAAAAGAAGCTCAAGATGTCCAAGCAGGAAGTCAAGGAAGAATTCAAGCAGATGGAAGGCGACCCGCAGGTCAAGAGCAAGATAAAGCAGCGGCAGCAGCAGATGGCGCAGTCCCGCATGATGCAGGAAGTGCCCACCGCGGATGTTATCATCCGTAACCCTACGCACTACGCCGTTGCGCTGCGGTATGACCAGGACAAGAACCGCGCGCCGCAGGTCGTTGCAAAGGGCAAGGATTACCTCGCGCAGAAAATAGTTCAGATAGCCGAGGAAAACGACGTATACACAATGGAAAATCCGCCGCTCGCCCGCGCGCTGTATGCGCAGGTCGACCTCGGGCGGGAAATACCCGTGGAGCTTTACGACGCAGTCGCGGAGGTGCTCACGGTGGTCTACAGGGAAAAGAACAAAACGCTTCATGCGTAACAGATAAAATATAAAGAAAGGGGAGTGAGAAGATGATAAAGAAGCTGCTCAGCAATTCAATGGTATTGTTTGTTATTTTTATAATTCTCGCCATCATCATCCCGCTCCCGTCATGGCTCCTCGATTTCATGATAATGCTTAACATAGCATTGAGCCTTATAATCCTCGTTATGACGATGTTCATAAAGGAAGCGCTGGAATTCTCGGTATTCCCGACGGTGCTGCTGCTCACGACGGTGCTGCGACTGTCGCTGAACATCTCCACGACAAGAGGAATACTCACCAGCGGATATGCCGGCGAGGTAATCAAAGCATTCGGTAACTTCGTAATGGGCGGCGACGCCATCGTCGGCTTCCTGATATTCATAATCATCGTATTGGTAAACTTCATCGTAATCACCAAGGGCTCGGAGCGTGTATCCGAAGTCGCTGCACGATTTACGCTGGACGCTATGCCCGGTAAGCAGATGGCGATAGACGCCGACCTGAACTCGGGACTTATCAACGAAGAACAGGCGAAAAAGCGCCGAAACAACATTCAGCGCGAAGCGGACTTCTACGGCTCCATGGACGGTGCCACGAAGTTCGTAAAGGGCGACGCCATCATGTCCATCATAACCACCCTCGTAAACCTTATCGGCGGTGTTATCATCGGTATGGTGCGCGGCGGCGGTGATTTCAACACCATCCTCAACACATACTCCCTCGCAACGGTCGGCGACGGTCTGTGCTCGCAGATACCCGCGCTGCTCATCTCCGTTGCAACAGGTATGATAGTTACCCGCGCGGCAAGCGAGGACAGCCTGATGAACGACATCAAGAGCCAGTTCACCGCGCAGCCTTTCGTGCTGCTGATTGCGGGCATCGTCGTGCTGGTAATGATGGTGATCCCGGGATTTCCTACGCTGGTGCTTCTGGCGCTGGGTATCCTGCTTATCGTCGGCGCAGTGC
>CAVIFG010000060.1:0-1931 GCA_963641955.1 Escherichia coli | reverse complement strand
GCGCGGCACTGTTTATATTCGGCTGGAGATTGTCAAAATCAAAGGCGAAGAGAGAGGCGGCTCTTGCCGCTCAGGCAGAGCGTGAGAGCATTGCCAAAATGCAGGATCAGCCGACCTCGGACAACGACTACTACCGCGACATCGACAATGTATTCAAGCTGCTAAATGTCGAGCCTATCGAGATGGAATTTGGCTACAGCCTGCTGAGGCTCGTTGACGAAAAGAGCGGTGGCAACTTCATCGAGCGCGTGGTCATCTTCCGAAAACAATTCGCGATGGATATGGGTATGGTAATACCCTCCGTGCGAATGACGGATAACCCCGAGATAAACCCGAACCAGTACATAATCAAGATAAAGGGCGAGGAAGTCGCCCGCGGCGAGATACTCGTCGACCATTACCTCGCGCTGGACAGCGGCGACGTCACCGCGCAGGTGGACGGCATCGACACCGTTGAGCCTGCATTCGGTCTGCCCGCGAAGTGGATAAGCGAGGACAAGAAGATCATGGCGGACGTTGCGGGATACACCCTTATCGACCCCGTTTCCGTTATGATAACCCACTGGTCGGAGATAATGAAGCGCTATGCGCATGAGCTTCTCTCGCGGCAGGATGTCAACACCATGGTCGAGAATGTCAAGAAAACCAACCCCATCGTGGTGGACGACCTTATACCGAAAGTTATTTCTGTGGGATATCTACAGAAAGTATTGTCAAATCTGCTTAAAGAGGGCATACCGATACGCGACCTCGAAACAATCCTCGAAACGCTGGGCGACCATTCCAATGTGCTGAAGGATATCGACATCGCAACGGAATATGTCCGCCAGTCGCTGAAGCGCACCATAACGCACCGCTTTGCCGAGGCAAATTCGCTGCGCGTTATCACGCTGGATACGCAGATAGAGGACATGATCGTAAGCTCCGTAAAGAAGAACGATCAGGGCAGCTACCTTGCAATGGCTCCGGATGTAATTCAGAACATCGTCGCTGCGACAAATAACGAAATAGATAAAATCAAGGATGTTATACCGACTGTAATAATTCTGACGTCACCCGTGGTCAGAATTTACTTCAAAAAACTCACCGATCAGTTCATACCGAATATAACCGTGCTGTCTTACAGCGAGATAGACGCTTCCGCGCAGATACAGGCGATAGGCAACATAACGCTCAACGCCAAGGCTAAAACGGGCGTGCAGGCGGTATGACCTAATTACAAAATGTAATATCGCGTCGAAATATTACAAAAGGGGGCAGGCACAATATGGAGTACAACACCGCTGAACGCATTGCGGAGTATCAGCAGAGCGGCGATATTGCGCTCCGTAATGAAATCGTCCTGCGGAATATGGGTCTGGTGCGGAGCTGCGCGATGTCGCTGCGAAATATGTACATCAAGTACGGCGATGCGGACGACGTTGTAAACGAGGGCGTTATCGCGCTCATGGACGCGATAGAAACCTACGACCCGCTTAAAGGCGCAAAGTTTGAAACCTACGCTTCGCTGAGGATACGCGGCGCGATAATCGACTTTATCCGAAAGCAGGACTGGGTCCCGCGGCAGGTCAGAAAATTCGCGCGCTCGCTTGACAAAGCAAACAGTATGTTGTATAATTTAAATAATAGGGCGCCGACTACGGCGGAACTTGCCGAGCAGATGGGCATGGATGAGGATAAGCTGCTGAAATGCATGGCGGAGGCATCCTGCACCGTAACGCTTTCGTTCGAGGAGCTGCTGTACGAGGATAATTTCGAGGAGCCCGCTCTCCCGTCGCAGACGGATTCGCGGCTTATGCGCAACGAGCTTAGAAGCATGGTGGCGCAGGCTGTGGACGAGCTGAAAGAAAAGGAGCGGCAGGTCGTAACGCTCTATTATTATAAGAACATGAAATATTCGGACATCGCGAAAGCCCTCGGCATTTCCGAGA
>CAVIFG010000059.1:3721-10165 GCA_963641955.1 Escherichia coli | reverse complement strand
CTTGAGATCTTCCTGTTCACGGCGTATTCCCGCCGAAACACAAACGACATCAGTCACAAGCTTATCGATAAATTCGGCTCTGTTTCGGGCGTTCTCGCGGCGGGATACGACGAACTGCGGGAAGTCGACGACGTGGGTGTTACCGCTGCCGCGCTTATCAGCTTCATGAAAGATTTCACCGCGCGATACAGCCGCGAAGAATACAGCGCCATCAGCCTGTGCTCATCCGAATCGCTGCGGGATTTCTGCTATAACCTTATGAAAGGAAAGCGGAACGAGGAGGCTCATGTTCTGTTCCTCGACAAATCGCTCAACCTTATCGGCGAAACCGAGATCGCCCGCGGAGGTCACGATTCCGTTGAATTTGACCTGCGGCTTATAGTTATGCGCGCGATAAGAACGCAGTGCTCAAATGTTGCCCTCGCGCACTGCCATCCCGACGGCGTTCTGCTTCCGTCATCTGCGGATATAGCCGCCACCCGCCGTGTTGCGCAGGCATTGAGAAATATCGGAATCAATCTTGTGGATCACATAATCGTCAACAATGACAGTAGTTACTCCATGCGGTGCGCAAATGTTCTTGCTGATATATGGATATGATCAAATTGTACTTGACTTTTTAAGTGTTCATGTGTATAATATATAGATGAACAGTATGTGAGTATTAAGGAGAAGTATGGATAAATTTGAACTTCATTCCGAGTATAAGCCGACCGGCGACCAGCCCGAAGCCATTGCAAAACTGAGCGAGGGTGTACTCAGGGGAGATAAGGAGCAGACGCTGCTCGGCGTAACCGGTTCGGGTAAGACATTTACGATGGCGAACATAATCGCCAATGTGAACAAGCCAACTCTTGTGCTTGCCCACAACAAAACGCTTGCCGCTCAGCTTTGCGCGGAGTTCCGCGAGTTTTTCCCGAACAACGCGGTCGAGTTTTTCGTCAGCTATTACGACTACTATCAGCCCGAAGCGTACATCCCGTCCACCGACGCCTATATCGAAAAGGACAGCGCCATCAACGACGAGATAGACCGTCTGCGCCATTCCGCAACGGCGGCTCTGGCGGAGCGGCGCGATGTTATCATCGTGTCCAGCGTTTCCTGTATATACTCCCTCGGCAGCCCCGAGGACTACCGCTCCAACACGCTTTCGTTACGTCAGGGTCAGGAAATATCCCGCGAGGAGGTCATACAGACCCTCATCAATATGCAGTATGAGCGCAACGAGCTGAATTTTGTAAGAAACAAGTTCCGTGTAAAGGGCGATACGCTGGAGGTTTTCCCTGCGGGCAGCACCAGCGAAACCGCCGTGCGCATAGAATTTTTCGGCGATGAGATCGACCGCATAAGCGAGTTTGAAACCGTCACGGGAAATATACGCAGCACGCTGCTCCACTGCATGATTTTCCCCGCGTCGCATTACATCATCGGCAGAGAAAAAATGGCGGACGCTCTGGATGAAATACAGCAGGAGCTTGACGAGCGCATAAAGTATTTCAAGGACAACAACAAGCTTATAGAGGCGCAGCGCATCGAACAACGCACAAAATACGACATGGAAATGCTGATGGAAATTGGCACCTGCAAGGGCGTCGAGAATTACTCGCGAGTTCTCGCGCGGCGTCCGAAGGGGAGCATTCCCATCACGCTGCTCGACCATTTCCCCGAAGATTTCCTTATGATGATAGACGAGAGCCATGTAACGCTCCCGCAGGTTCGCGGTATGTACGGCGGCGACTTCGCCCGCAAGAAAAACCTTGTGGACTACGGTTTCCGACTTCCGTGTGCATACGACAACCGCCCCATGAACTTTGATGAATTCTACGACAAGGTTAATCAGGTGGTGTTCGTATCCGCGACCCCTGGAGATTTTGAGCGGGAGCATTCCACGCAGATCGTCGAGCAGGTCATTCGTCCTACGGGCCTGCTTGATCCCGAAATAATCGTAAAGCCCACCGAGGGGCAGATAGAGGATCTTATTTCGGAGATAAACACCCGCACCGCTAAGGGACAGCGCGTACTAGTCACGACGCTTACAAAAAAGATGGCGGAGGATCTTACAGATTACCTCGAAAAGGCGGGAATAAAGGTGCGCTATATGCATCACGACATCGACACAATGGAGCGCATGGAAATAATCCGCGACCTCCGCTCTGGCGAGTTTGATGTGCTTGTAGGAATAAACCTGCTCCGCGAGGGACTTGATATCCCCGAAGTGTCTCTGGTCGCTATCCTTGACGCCGATAAGGAGGGCTTCCTGCGAAGCGAAACGTCCCTTGTGCAGACGATAGGCAGAGCAGCACGAAACGCCGAGGGCACCGTTATCATGTACGCAGACAGCGTTACCCGCTCAATGGAGCTTGCCATCACGGAAACGCTCCGCCGCCGCGAAATACAGATGAAATACAACAAGGAACACGGAATTGTTCCCAAGACGATAATCAAGGAAGTGCGCGACGTGCTTGAGATAACCAAGCGCGCCGACGGAAGCTCCTCCCGCGGAAAGAAGAAAGGCAAGGAAAAGGACGCAAAGTGGCTGCCGCGTGCCGAGCGCGAGAAACTTATCGTACAGTACACCTCCGAAATGAAAAAGGCGGCAAAGCTGCTTGATTTTGAGCACGCCGCATATTTGAGAGATAAGATAAAAGAACTTCAGTCGATGTAGCAGGAACAAAAGAAAGGAAGATATCCTTGGCAAACGATAAAATAATAATCAAGGGTGCCCGCGAGCACAATTTGCAGAATATAGATGTTACGATCCCGCGCGACAAGCTTGTGGTATTCACTGGCGTATCAGGCTCGGGAAAAAGCTCCCTTGCTTTCGATACGATTTTCGCCGACGGACAGCGCAGGTACATGGAGAGCCTTTCATCCTACGCGAGGATGTTCCTCGGTCAGATGGAAAAGCCCGATGTAGACAGCATTGAGGGGCTATCTCCCGCAATATCCATCGACCAGAAAACAACCTCCAAAAACCCCCGTTCTACCGTGGGCACCGTAACAGAAATATACGACTACCTGCGACTTATGTACGCGAGAATAGGCGTACCGCACTGCCCCGTATGCGGCAGGGAAATTAAGCAGCAGACCGTTGACGAGATAGTTGACAGAGTGCTTGAGCTTCCCGAAAAAACGAAATTTCAGGTGCTTGCGCCTGTTGTCAGGGGAAGAAAAGGCGAGCACCAAAAGGAGTTTGAAGCGGCAAGAAAGTCCGGCTTTTCGCGCGTGCGCGTGGATGGGCTGACATACGATCTCTCCGAAAAAATATCCCTCGAAAAGAACAAGAAGCACAGCATTGAAATAATCGTAGACCGCCTTGTTATCAAGGACGGCATAAAGACCCGCCTTACGGAAAGCATCGAAACTGCGGGTTCGCTTACCGGAGGACTTGTATATATTGATGTTATCGACGGGGAAGAACTGCATTTCTCGCAGAGCTACGCATGCCCCGAGCATGGCGTCAGCATTGAGGAGCTTGTACCGCGTATGTTCTCGTTCAACAATCCGTATGGTGCCTGCCCGAAATGTACGGGAATAGGCAGCTACCGCAGGGTAGACCCCGCGCTCATCATGCCGAACATGAACCTTTCCCTCAAAGACGGCGGTATAAAGGCGTTCGGCTGGAACTACGCCGAAGGCACCATCGCCGCAATGTACATTGACGCGCTTGCGGAGCGGCACGGATTTACCGTTGATCAGCCCCTCTGCGAGCTTTCGGACAAGGCGATAGATGAGCTTCTTTACGGCACAAAGGGCGAAAAGATACTTATAAAGCGCCCGAGGTCGCAGGGCGGGGGGCAGTTTTATACCGATTTCGAGGGCATTGCAAACAACATCGAGCGCAGGTACACGGAAACCTCCAGCCAGTATTCCCGCGATTCCCTTGAGGAATTCATGAGCGATGTTGAGTGTCCCGAGTGCCACGGCGAAAGGCTCAATCCCGCAGCTCTTTCCGTAACGGTGGGCGGGAAGAATATCAGCGAATTCTGCAAGATGTCGGTGGTCGCCGCGCTTGATTTTCTGAATAACCTCACGCTCTCCGAGCGCGATATGATGATCGCGGAGCAGATTTTGAAAGAGATAAAATCGCGCCTCGGATTTCTGCGCAGCGTTGGGCTGGAATACCTCACGCTCTCACGCTCGGCGGGAACGCTTTCCGGCGGCGAGAGCCAGCGCATACGCCTTGCAACGCAGATAGGCAGCTCGCTGGTGGGGGTTCTTTATATTCTCGACGAGCCGAGCATAGGACTTCATCAGCGTGACAACGACAAGCTCATCGCTACTTTGAAAAGGCTACGCGACCTCGGAAACACGCTTATCGTTGTCGAGCATGACGAGGATACAATGCGAGCGGCTGATTATATCGTGGATATCGGCCCCGCGGCGGGCGTTAACGGCGGAAAGGTGATTTACAGCGGTCCCGTAAGCGGCCTGCTGAAGTGCAAGGATTCCATAACAGGTCAGTACCTCAGCGGGAAGAAGAAAATCCCTGTTCCCGATAAGCGGCGCAAAACCTCAGACAGATGGCTCACCGTAATCGGCGCACAGGAAAACAACCTTAAAAATATCGACGTAAAAATTCCGCTCGGCGTTTTCACCTGCGTTACAGGCGTTTCCGGCAGCGGAAAGAGCTCGCTGGTCAATGAAATAGTATACAAGCACCTTGTTGCCAAGCTCAACAGGGCGCGCGTCCGTGCGGGAAAATTCACGGATATGAAGGGCGTCGAATATCTCGATAAAGTGATAATGATAGATCAGTCGCCCATAGGAAGAACGCCGCGCTCCAACCCCGCGACATACACGGGCGTGTTCGCAGATATCCGCGAGCTTTTCGCGCAGACCAACGACGCAAAAATGCGCGGATACACCGCGGGAAGATTTTCGTTCAACACCAAGGGCGGCCGCTGCGAAGCCTGCGAGGGCGACGGAATTCTGAAAATCGAAATGCACTTCCTGCCCGATATTTTTGTTCCCTGCGAAGTATGCAAGGGACACAGATACAACCGCGAAACCCTCGAGGTTCATTATAAGGGCAAGAATATTTACGACGTGCTGGATATGACAGTAGCCGAGGGCGTCGAGTTTTTCGCAAATATCCCGAAGATATACAACAAGCTCAAAACGCTGTATGATGTCGGGCTGGGATATATAAAAATAGGTCAGTCCTCCACGACGCTTTCCGGCGGCGAAGCGCAACGAATAAAGCTTGCAACGGAGCTTTCTAAGCGCTCCACAGGCAAGACGATTTATATTCTCGACGAGCCTACAACGGGACTTCACACCGCCGATGTGCACAGGCTGATAGAAATTCTTCATAAGCTTGCCGACGGCGGGAACACGGTGCTTGTCATTGAGCATAACCTTGATGTCATAAAAACCGCCGATTATATCATTGATATCGGCCCCGAGGGCGGCGACAAGGGCGGAACCATCGTTGCGGCGGGAACACCCGAGCAGATAGCAGAATGCCCACAGTCGTATACCGGTGAGTACCTGAAGCGTATTCTTTGAAAACGGTTGACAAATGTCCTTTTTTGTGTTATTATTTTATTGACAAAATCAGTGCAAAAGCACTATGAAAGGAAACAGACAAAATGAAGAAGTTTTTTGAAGAATTCAAGGCTTTCGCCCTCAAGGGCAATGTAATGAGCATGGCTGTCGGCGTTATCATCGGTGCTGCATTCCAGAACATCGTTACATCCCTCACCGACAACTTTATCAACCCGCTCATCGCCCTTTTGACAGGCGGCAACGGCGACGGTATCGCCATCGGCGGTCAGTTTGAGGTCAACGGCGTTGTATTTAATTACGGCGCATTCCTCTCGGCGGTTGTTAATTTCATCATCATGGCGCTGATACTGTTCCTCCTTGTTAAAGGAATGAACAAGCTGCTTGAACTCGGCAAGAAAAAGGAAGAGGAAAAGCCCGCAGAACCTCCCAAGCCCACCAAGGAAGAAGAGCTGCTCACAGAAATCCGCGACCTGCTCAAGGGTAACACCGAGGAAGAAAAGGAAACTTCCGAAAACAATTAAAATCAAACCCGCTTTGAAAATTCCAAAGCGGGTTTTCTGTAAGGAGAAATATATGATCAGAGAAATAAACAGCGGCGATTATGAGCAGCTTATGGCGCTGTATCTTCATCTTCATGAAACCGAAATACCTCCGTTTGATGCGGCACAGAATGTCTGGGAGCATATTCTTTCGGATAAGAATTACCACATCATCGTTGCCGAAGAGGACGGCATGATAGTTTCGACCTGCACCTGCATAATTATCCCGAACCTGACGCACGGACCGCGCCCGTATGCATGGGTGGAAAATGTCGTGACCCATCCTGATTATCGGGGCAGGGGACTGGCGACTGCCTGCCTTGACCACGCAAAGGAAATCGCAAAAAGCGAAAACTGCTACCGACTTGTGCTGATGACAAGCTCAAAGCTGGAA
>CAVIFG010000059.1:0-3711 GCA_963641955.1 Escherichia coli | reverse complement strand
CACTTAAAATGTACGAAAATGCAGGCTACGACCGCTACGAAAAAACAGGTTTCATTCAGCATTTATAAAGCAAAAACATAAAAAACAGCCCGAATTTCTTCGGGCTGAAATTTTTATTACATCTGCTTTCTGACCTTGATATGAACCTCGCGGAGCTGCTGCTCGGTAACCTCTGTAGGAGCGCCGAGGAGAAGATCCTGCGCGTTGGAGTTCAGCGGGAATGCGATGATCTCGCGGATGCTGTCCTCGCCGGTGAGGAGCATGATCATGCGGTCAACGCCGGGCGCCATACCTGCATGGGGAGGAGCGCCGAACTTGAACGCGTTGTACAGCGCACCAAACTTGGAAGCAACATCTTCCTCGGTATAACCTGCGATCTCGAACGCCTTTATCATGATATCGAGGTCGTGGTTTCTTACTGCGCCGGAGGAAAGCTCTACGCCGTTGCATACGATATCGTACTGGTAAGCAAGGATGTCAAGCGGATCCTTATTGAGCAGCGCGTCAAGCCCGCCCTGCGGCATGGAGAAAGGATTGTGTGTGAAAATTATCTTGCCGGTTTCTTCGTCAAGCTCGTACATGGGAAAGTCAACGATAAAACACAGCTCAAAGCGGCTCTCGTCAACAAGATTCATGCGCTTTGCAACCTCGTTGCGAATCTGTCCCGCAAACTTGGGAGCGTTCTTCTTGCTGTCCGCGATGAAGTAAAGCACATCGCCGACCTGAAGCTCGCAGCGCTTTGCAAGCTCTTCTCTCTGCGCGTCGTCAAGGAACTTGTCGATAGGACCGTTGTACTTGAAGCCGCCGTTTTCGCCCTCTTCAACCTTGAAGTAGCCAAGACCCTTCATGCCGACTTCGTTTGTAGCGAAATCTTCCATGCTCTTGAAGAAGCTCTTGGACTGGCTAGCCATGCCGGGTACGCGGATACCGCGGACTACCTTGTTGCAGAAAGGCTTGAAGTCGCTGTCAACAAACAGGTCGGACAGCTCCTTGATAACCAGCGGGTTTCTGAGGTCAGGCTTATCCGAACCGTAAGTCAGCATTGCTTCCTTATAGGTTATGCGTCTGAAAGGCGCAGAGGAAACCTGCTTATCGGAAAACTCGGAGAATACAGCGGACAGAACTTCTTCGGCAACCGCAAAAACATCTTCCTGTGTTGCAAAGGACATCTCAAAGTCGAGCTGATAGAACTCTCCGGGAGAACGGTCTGCTCTTGCGTCCTCGTCGCGGAAGCAGGGAGCAATCTGGAAATACTTATCAAATCCCGAAACCATATAGATCTGCTTGAAGATCTGCGGAGCCTGCGGCAGAGCGTAGAACTTGCCGTGGTGCTTACGGCTGGGGATAAGGTAGTCGCGGGCACCCTCGGGGGATGATGTGGAAAGAATAGGCGTCTGAAGCTCAAGAAAGCCCATCTCCTGCATCTTATTGCGCAGGAAAGAGATTATCTTTGAACGCAGAACGATATTGTCATGCATCTTCTTGTTGCGGAGGTCAAGGTAGCGATACTTCAGGCGAAGATCTTCCTTTGTTTCCTTGGAGAGAGCGATCTCGAAAGGCAGGTTCTCAGTGACCTTGCCAAGGATCCTTACTTCCTCGGCTTCGATCTCTACGGTGCCTGTTTCGATCTTGTCGTTGTATGTGCTTTCGTCGCGCTTGACAACTGTGCCCGAAATGGATACGGCGCACTCCTTATGGATACCCTCAAGCAGGGACTCGTTATGGAAAACCACCTGTACGATGCCATAGTGATCACGCAGGTCGATAAACATAATGCCGCCGTGGTCGCGAATATTCTCTACCCAGCCGGCAGCGCGCACCTTTCTTCCGATATCCTTTTCACTTACCGCATTGCAGTATTGGGTGCGGTATTCGTTTTCTAAAAACACTTTAAAATTCAACCCTTTCATAAAGCCGTTACAGCCGATTAACGTAATAAAAGACCCGATATTCGGATACTATTATACAAACACTATCGCATATTATACCATTTTTTTTGCCTGTTGTCAAGATTATTGGCGGAACATTGCAATTGAAAAGAAAATTTTTTTGTTTCGTGTAGTTTTTCCGCAAAGCGGGTATTAATACGGTGATTTTTCTTAAATTTTATTTAAAAGCACTTGATTTTTTTGTTAAAATATGCGAAAATATAATTGAATGTGTACCACATTTATTTGCTTTGAACATAACTCTACAATATTAATATACAAAGGAAGTATAGCCATGGCCCAGTTTTTTAATTTCAAGCAGGATTATTACGGACTTACGGAAAGCGATGTAGAAAAAAATATCGCTCTCTACGGTTTTAATACATATACCAAAAACAACAAAATAAACGTTCATTTCTCGCCGGTAAAAACATTGCTGTCGCCCTCATTTATCCTCATGTTCATTGCTGGCGTGCTTTGCTTCTTTGGTATGGGAATAGGCGCCGGCATTGTCGTACTGCTGATCGACGCTGCCTATGCGGCGGCGGAGATTTACTTCGGCATAAAGTCCGACTCAAAGCTTGCCGAGGTAAGCGAAACCACCTCAATGAAATTCCGCGTTATCCGCGGCGGCAAGCCCGAGCTTATCGAAAAGGAATTTATAGTTCCCGAGGATACAATAGTCGTGCAGGCGGGCGAGCGTATCCCCGCAGATGCGTTTATCCTTGAATCCCGCGACCTCACCGTTGACGAAAGCGTATTTACGGGGTCAAACAAGCCTGTTTCCAAATTTGCGGGAGCAATCGCAAAAACCGAACTTAATCCCTCGTTCGTATACAGCGGCACCACCGCCCTCACAGGAATAGCAATATGCCGCGTAAGTGCGACGGGCGTAGATACGAAATACTATCAGAAAATAGGCGAGCAGCCCGATACTCACGCATATTATACCAAGCTTGAAGCGACTGTGCAGCGCGTTGTACCGCTTTGCAGCGCAGTTGCGGCGGTGATAGCGCTGCTCACGACCGTTATCGGAATATTTGCGGGTAACGACACGGATGTTACAGCAAAGGTCATTTCATCCGCCCTCAGGGGAATAACTCTCGGACTGTGTTTTATCCCGACGGGAATTGCTACTGTGATAAGGCTTTACTATACCAAGGGAGTATCCTCGCTTATCAAGTCGGGTGCGGTTGTAAAGTCCCTCAGCGATATTGAGAAGCTGAACAGCCTGTCTGTTCTCTGTGTTGAAAAAGAGGGCGCAATATCCAAGAGCCGCCTTGAAGTCAGAGGCTTCTATGCCCGCAGCGAAGAGCTTCTGTATAAGGTAGCGGCGCTGTCCTTCGACCCGAACACAACAGATCAGGCGGAGCAGGCGCTGATGGTAAAGGCGTCGTTCTTCGACGAAAACATCACGGACATTTATACCGACAACAAACTTATCGAAAAAATACCCGAAAACAACGAAGTAATGCGCGGTGCGCTTTGGAATGTAGGCGGTGACAGGCTGTACTGCATAAACGGCACACCAGAGCAGATCCTTCCGCTATGCCGCCTTAACGGCGACGCGCTGTATGCTGCACAGAAAAAATACAACTACTATTATTCGCAGGGTTGCAGCGTGCTGGCGTTCGCTTGTGCAGACGCTTCGCAGGGTGATATGGACGCGACTGCAGGCTTCTGTTATACGTTTGTTGGATTTGCAGCGTTTGCCGCTCCGCTCAGGGAGTCGGTTTCCGCTGCGGTAAAGACCTGCCGCCGCTCGGGCGTAAAGGTAGTTATG